>DASZZU010000272.1:0-10917 GCA_035544855.1 Gemmatimonadaceae bacterium
CCGACGGTTTGACGCCCGCGATTCTGATCCGCGGCACTTCCGAACAGCCATGAGAACGCTGCTGCTGGCGGTCGCGATGGTGATGTTCGCGGGTGCCAGCGCGCTCGCGCTCCATCAACAGGGCACGGCGCAGCCGGACACGAGCGCCATCACGCCGGCGACCGTGGATCTGGGTCGGGCGATCTTTCACGGCAAAGGGACATGCTTTGCATGTCACGGACAAAAGCTCGAAGGGACGCAGATCGCTCCGACTTTGATGCCGCATGCCTGGAGAGATGCCAAGAACGGCGAATTCGCCGCGATCTATCGTGTGGCGACGCACGGCGTGCCCTCTACCCTGATGGTCGCATACCCCGGCGGCATTACGGCCGCGGAAGCAATGGCTGTGGCGACCTATGTCTGGTCGGTCGGCAAGGGCAAAGCGAAACCGTAAAGAGCTTCCGATCCGGCGCGATATCCCCAAGCGCCCACGAACCCAGCGGCTGTCGACGCGAGAGCAGGGCAATACCCGCGCGAAAACAGGGAAACTCTGACAAGAAGTCAGCCTTAAACTGACTGAGCTCCCTCGTGGTTATGGCGAGATTGATCGTACCGGGGCGCATTCGCGCCGCGAAATATGAGCGTGCAATCACGAGGAGAGCTTGTATGTACAAGGTGATCATGGTCCCGACCGACGGCACGGGATTCGACCGCGAGGCGATCCGGGTCGCGCTCAGAATGGCGGAACGGAGCGACGCGAAAATCCGGCTGGTGCGAGTTCTCGCCACCGGGTCTTTCTTCGGAATGGCAGCGGCAACCGAGGGAACGGCCGTCGCAGCCGAGGTCGCTCACAGCGAACGCGACAGGGCATTGAGCGAGGTCTATGCGCTGGCGGCCGAGTGCAGAGCTACGTCGAAGGCGGACATTACCGTCGATCTACACGCTGGCCCGGTTGCCGATGTCCTCGAGGGGTACGCCAAGCGTCACGATGTCGACCTGATAGTAATCAGCACTCACGGACGTAGCGGCATTTCCAGGCTCTCGCTTGGCAGCGTAACCGACTCGCTGATCCGCCACACCACGATTCCCGTACTGGTCGTGAAGCCGCCAACGAGTTATCTGAACCCGCAGGTCAGCGAAGCATTCAAGCGAATAGTCGTTCCACTCGATGGATCGACGCTCGCTGAGCAGATTCTCCCACGCGTAATGGCGCTGGCGAGGCTCGAAGAAGCCGAGATCACCCTGCTAAACGTTCTCATTCCACAGTCGCACTCGCAGAAGGAGATCGTCGATCCCGACCTGCCCTGGTGGGACAAGGACATCTCGCTCGCGCAGGCATATCTCTTCCGCATCGCCGGCAGGCTCCGCCGCAATGGCGTGCCGGTAACGACCGACATCGTGATCAGTCAGAATGTGCCCAACGCCATTGGCGACTTTGCGGGCCGGGAGAGGGCCGATCTGATTGCGATCGCGACCCACGGGCGTGGTGGGCTCGCCCGAATGATTCGTGGCAGTGTCGCTGACGCGGTAATGCACTCGGCGAGAATGTCGATGCTGGTGTTCAAGCCGGACAGCGTCGCGGAAATGGAAACGTCGCCGTCCGAGGATGGAGTCAGGGCGGATCTGATCCCGGTCTGAGCGTCGAGGTTTCTCCTCAGTCAGGGACTGTCTTCGGCGGAGTCAAGGGAAGGTTCACGGGCGTTCACGTGTTGCGGAGCGCGCTGCAGACGACCGTGATTGGAGGCCTCGCCGCTGCTGCCGCATTCGGGATTGCCCGCTGGATCTCCTGAACCTGGAACGGAAGGCCGGCTTGGGACACTGGATCGGTTGTCGCGACCCGCGTCTCAGTAGGAGGTCGAAAGAATTACATTGGGCAACACGCTGGTTTTCTCGTGGGCTTCCCCCCATGCAGCGGACCGCGCAAGCTTACTTCCTTCACATATCCGTCCGTCACCGATTGAATCGTGCATTCACTCGTGCGCCGTTACATCAAGACCGCTATCGCGTTCCTCGTGCTTGGACTCGCGATCGGAACCAGGATACTGATTCGACGCGAGATATTCCTGCGGCCTCCAAGTCTGTACGAGGTGAGCGCGCACACCCACGCGATCCTGGTGGGCTTCGTGATGATGATGATTCTGGGCGTGGCGCTCTGGCTCTTTCCGCGCGCTGAACGCGGTGAGCAGCGGTATGACCCGAGATTGGCCGCTGCTGCTTACTGGCTTCTCACGATCGGAACGGCCGGTCGTGTCGCGAGCGAGCTCGCGCGGGCGTACTCCGCTGCTCTGTGGCTCCGATCGGCCGTCGTGACTGGTGGCCTCGCACAGTTCGCAGGAATTGCGCTTTTCTTTTTTACGATGTGGCCCCGTATCCGCTCTGCTGGAAGCCACATTCGAGAAGCGAAAGGGGAGAAGTTCTAAACTCAATTCGGAGAGATTGCAATGGCCACCGCACTTCCAACGTTATCCGAACTTGCTGACCGTCCAGCAACGCGCCGAGAGTTCCTGATCAAGTCATCGGTACTGGGCGCGCTCGCGCCACTCGCTCTGAGCGCCTGCGGCCGGGACGAGTCGGAGCACAAAACCAGAGAGTCCGCTGGCTCGAACGCTGCCATCGCTCCACAGGCCGGGCCCGGGACGGCCGTTCGCAATCCCGACAGCAAGCTCGACACCGGTGGCCATGCCAACATCCATCAGTCGACAGCTTCGCTTGCGAGAGCCCAGAACGTAGCCTTTCACCGGTTCGATCCCGCCCTCCCGCCGGTTGCACGCGAGCGCACTACCCGGCTTCAGTTCACAGCTCAAGAGGTCCCGATCCGTGTTTCGGACGATACCGTCATCTCCGCGTGGACATTCGGCGGCGATATTCCGGGGCCCATAGTGCACGTAAAGCAAGGCGACACCGTCGAGTTCACTCTCGCCAACCACGGATCGATTCCGCACTCGATGGATTTTCACGCCGCGCAGATCGATCCAAAAGTCGCCTTCCGCTCGGTCGCTCCCGGACAACCGGTGTCGTACACGTTCAGGGCGCGCTTTCCCGGCGCGTTCATGTATCATTGCGGAACTTCCCCTGTCCTCATGCACATCGGCTCGGGAATGGTCGGGGCGATAATAGTCGATCCGCCCTCTCCGCTCCCCACGGCGAAAGAGTTCGTCCTTGTGGAGAGCGAGTACTACCTCGGCGCGGTGAACGCCGGTGTGACGCCGTTCGACTACACGAAGATGCTGGCGACCCTCCCCGATTATGTCGTCTTCAACGGGCGCCCGAGTCAGTACATGACCGCGCCGATCAAGGTGCGAGTCGGGGACCGCGTGCGATTCTACGTTGTGAATGCCGGGCCCACTCACCCGTGCAATTTTCACGTCGTCGGAGAGCAGTTCGACACCGTTTACCTCGGGGCGCCGCCCGGCCTTCCGCTACGCGGCGTTCAGACTTTTGCCGTTGCTCCCGGAGGCGGAATGGTATTCGAGATGTTGGCGGACATTCCGGGCGAGTACGTGTTCGTCAACCACGGATTCGGCCACGGCCAGAAGGGGGCGATCGGAATTCTCAGCGTCGAGGGCTAGGAATCGCTCGGCATGAGCGGAGGGCGCCGCGTCGGCGGCGCCTCCGAAATGCGGCGGAGCGCCCCAGGCCCGTCAATCGTGCGCCAGATGTTGAAGATGAATGCGAAAGCGCCGAGCGCGCTGAGCACCCCTCCTGTTGCCAGGACGGGGACGCTCCGTTCTCCAGCATGTGGCGCCATGAGGAATCCCACAACCATCAACGCCAGCCCAACGTTGGAGAGCCACCAGTGCGCTCCGCCGAGCTTCTTACTGTGCAGCGGGTGACCAAAAAAGCGTGGCACGACGTGGTATGCCACTCCATAGATCATCATCGTGACGAAGCCGAGAAGACTCATGTGCACGTGAGCCGGGCGGTAAATGATCCACAACGGACGCGCGGCCATTGCTACGCCCATGCTGACCCCCAAGCCGAGCCATGCGAGCGCGGACTTTATGAAACGTCTTACGAACCAGTCCACGTCAGCGGCTTGCGTCTTCGACTTTCAGGTGCCCCTTCATGCCGAGCGCGGCGTGCGGATCGCACTGGAAGTAGTACTTGCCGGCAGGGAAGTTGACAGGAATGTCGAGGGTCTGACCCGGTAGCTGGAGCATCTCGCTCGCCGGCGGGAGTCCGGTTTTCCCGGGATTCGAATCCGGGAGGAAATGCACATTGTGGACACCTATCTTGAGCGTGTAGCGAAGCACGTCTCCCTTGTGTGCTTCGATCTCGTTGGGCGTGAAGTAGTTTCCTTTTTCGTCGGTCGTTGCTTCGACGACGATGACCTTTCCGCCGGGTCCGGGCGTCACCTCTCCTCCGGCTGCAGCGGTTGTTGTGGCAGCGGCTCCCGATGTATCGGGGACGCCGCCCTTTTCTCCCTTGCTGCACGCCACGAGCGAAGCGATGACCACGACCAAGGTCAGTTCTTTCTTCATAGTGCTTCTCGATCCTATTGGTAAAGTGAGCGCGTGATCATCTACGCGCGACAGAGATCTTTCGCTATCAGAAGTCCTTCTTCTGAAAAGCGCGCATACCGGCAAAGAGTGGGGCGAACACCCAGACTCCGAGCGCCAGAGAAGTTACAGTGACTCCGATCGATCTGCCGAAGAATTTCTGCATGACTGCGCCGGTGTATCCGAGAAGCGCGGCGACGTCAAACTGCAGCAGCAGCGCCACCCTCGCCAAGTCCATCGGATTTGCGAGCATGAGGCCGATGAGCGGCCGCTCAATTGGATAGTCGGCCATGATCGACACGAGCAACAGAACGAGGCCATCGTAGAGCACCGCCAGGAATAGCCACAAAGCAACCGCCAATCCCAATCCCTTGATCCTGTCCTCGGTGCGAGCGACGATCAGGAACGCGAGCGCCGTGAAGATGAGTGTCAGCGCAATTCCTGCCAGAAGCAGTGCCGCGAATGTCCCCGGCTGGGTGTTCGCCATGCCGCGGTGCAGTATGAACGGAATGCAGACCGCTGCTACGAAGCTCAGTGACAGCGGAAGCGTCAGCCCGATGTACAATCCGGCGAAAACCTGGCGCCGCTTGATTGGCTGAGCCAGGAGCAGCTCGATGAATTCACGCGCGGCGTACAGATAGACAGTTGAAAACACTATCGCGACAAGCGGAATCAGAACAAGCACGACGTTCACGAGACTCAGCAGCGCTTTCTCTCCGCCACCACCGAATCGGAAGAGTGCATCGGTGATGACGAGGAAAAAGAGCGTATAGCCGATGAGCCAGCGGCTCCGGATCACGTCGCGAATCTCGTAACCCGCAACCTTTGCCGTCACCTTCATGCTGCCGCTCCGCGTTTCATCATCTCTGCGATTGCGCGCTCGAGATTGGACTGTCTCGTGACCCGCTTGAGCTCGGCCAGGGATCCAACGAATGCGACCTTGCCTTCATTGATGAACGCGACATCGTCGGCGAGTTCGTCGAGCTCACTCATGATGTGTGATGTGAGGAGAAACGTTTTCCCGGCAGCTTTTTCGGCGAAGACTTTGTCCTTGAGGATACCGCTGGAAATCGGATCGAGGCCGGCAGTCGGCTCGTCCAGAATGAGCAGATCGGGCCGGAAGAGAAACGCGATGACGGCATTTACCTTCTGGCGCGTTCCGCCCGAGAGGGTGCGAATAGGTTTGTCGAGCGCGCCGGCAAAGTTGAAGCGCCCGACCAGCTCGTCATCCACCGGTCGCGTCGGACGACGCAGGTCGGTCAGCATCTCGAACAGATCGCGCGCGGAAAGATTCTCCGGAAACCGCGCCATCTGCGGCATGTAGCCAATTCGCGAACGGTAGGAATCGTCCGCGCCGATCCGTGTTCCGTTGATCTCCAGCGTACCGGAATCCGCCTTCGTGAGGCCGAGAATGATCTTCGCGAGCGTGGTCTTCCCCGCGGCATTAGGTCCGATGAGGCCCGTGATCCTGCGCGGGCTGATGCTCAGGGACAAGTCGTCCAGAACGCGCAGCCTCCCAAACGTTTTCGTGATGTGGCGCGCCTCGATCATTTGACCCTCTTCATCGCCGGCTCGCGGTCGGCAAGAGCTTCCGGCGTCAGCGCGGGGATGATGCTCTCCGCTGAGTCGAGCAGGCGCACGAACGTACTGCGGAGGAGTATGATCGACGGACCGTTCTGAGCGACGACCATCGAGAAGAGCCGAACGGGGTGATATGCAACGTCCCCGAAGCCGTCGTGATTCAGGTCGTAGCCCCGGTAATTGTCCCAATAGTTCCGCGCAAAGGTCGTCGTACTTTCGCTGTTGTTCGCGGAGACATCGAAGGTGTTGCCGATGAAGTTGTTGCCGGTGAAGGTGCCATCCTGCGTGCTCGCCTGGAGCTTCACTGCCCAGCCGTTATCGATGAAGTCGTTCCTGATCGCTTTGATCCGGTTAGCGCCGTCGGCAAGCAGCCCCGTCGTATTCCGATAGAAAACGTTTCCTTCGAGCTTGCTGTCTCCGATCTCCTTGAGGAGAAGCCCGTAGGCGGCGCCGCCCCAGTTTTCCTCGAACCGGTTCCCGGTCATCTCAACGCGGTTGGTGAACATCACGGCCACACCGGAGCCGTTTTTCCTGAAAGTGTTGTGCAGGTACCGGCAGTCGTCCGAATACATGAAGTGCAGACCATAGCGCAGGTTCAGCTCGCTCACATTGCCGCTGATGACGCTGTTGTGGACAAACTCGAAGTAGATGCCGTCACGGTGCCCCGCGATGCGGTTGTCCGCGATAGTGATTCCGTTCGAGGC
Source organism: Gemmatimonadaceae bacterium (assembly GCA_035544855.1). Taxonomy (GTDB): domain Bacteria; phylum Gemmatimonadota; class Gemmatimonadetes; order Gemmatimonadales; family Gemmatimonadaceae; genus UBA4720. The sequence goes on from DASZZU010000272.1 coordinate 6,764, forward strand.
CCAGAGGTGGATTCCGTTTCCGGAATTCATCTCGCGTCCACGGCCCGAGCGAAGAACGTTACCGCGAATCGTGCAGTCGTTGACTTTGGCGAGGTATATCCCGAAGAACGCGTCGTCGAACCGATTGCCTTCGATAGTGCAGCCGCGAACAGTCTGAAACCGTACCGCTGCCCAATCCTCGGTGAAGCTGGTCCCCACGTGCTCGAAGTGCAGGCCGCGAATTGTGACGCTGTCCGCGGTTACAGTCATGATCTGACGAGCGCTCGCGCCGTCCAGAACCGGCCATCCCTCGCCGATGATCTCGACAGGTTTGTCCACCATGATTGTCGGCTCTCGATAGACGCCGGGCTTCACGACGATTCTCGAGTGACGAGAGGCTGCCACGATTGCGGCCGTAAGCGTCCGGATGGGGCCATGAGGCGACACCGTGATAGTCGCCTGTGCTCCAGCAGCACCTGCGCTCAGCAACGCAAATACAAACACGGCGGTGCGGGAACGCGTAGCTGATATCATTGAAGTGATTCCCGTGGCGGGTGGATCCGCAGGCGTCAGCTGCGCGCTAACGCGAGCTTTCGCTCGCGCCACGCCAGCACCACGGCGGTCAGGGCCAGGGCCATTGCCACCCCAACCAGAATCCCGCCCAGAGAAGGCAACGATACCGCGCGGAAGTTGAGCAGCTGCTTCGCGCCGATGAGCGGAGGCTGATAAGTCATCCCCGGGATCTTGAGAATGGCGTGCTCGTTGTCGAGGTGGTGGCCATAGTCGTATTCCCACTTCCAGAAATCGATCAGGCCGATGAGCGCGATCGCGAGAAATCCCGCGGTCCACCCATAGAGCAGCTGTCGCTTGGCGAGCGCAGCCGTCGCCAGTCCGGTCACAATGATCCCCGCCACGATCCATGGCATGATGCGCAGCTCCGGGATTGCTTCCGGCTCGATCCTCTTCATGCCGATGTAGTGGTTGAGATTGTTGATGTTGTTGAGATCGTTTTCGGTTGCGCCCTCGACGGTGTTGATGCGGATTTGCATTCCGAGTCCTTCGGGGTACTGTGGCGCGATCAAGCGCACATTCCACAATGGAAAGAGGTACACACCCATCATCACCACCGAAGCCAGCATAACCAGGATTCGCGGAGTCTTCGACATGGTTATGCGTGAGCCCGGGACGCGCACGTTGTCTGCCTGCTCCGCGACAATTGCGGGGAAGGGCGCGCTGACCTTTCCCTGCCGCGAAACTGTCCGCAGGTCAGCGACTCCCACTGGCCCTCTCCATCGCTTCGCGATCGTGCTTTGGCAGCGCCTGCGCGCGTGCCGACTGTGACAGCGCCCTCGCGCTGATGTTGGCCTTCAGCGCCACATTGGATCCAGGCGGCGAGACGCGAACGTATCCCTGCATCTCCTGATGGAGTGCGGAGCAGAAGTCCGTGCAATAGAAAGGATAGATGCCTGTCGTTTTGGGAATCCATCGCAGCGTGCGGGTCTCCCCAGGAGCGACGATAACCTCGGCGTTTTCCGCTCCCAGCACGCCAAAGCCGTGAACTATGTCCCAGTCCTGCTCGATGTTCGTGACGTGGAAGTAAACCGTGTCACCAACCTGCACGCCCTCGAGGTTGTCAGGGGCGAAGTGACTGCGGATCGCAATCATGTTGATGTGCACGTTCTTGCCCTGGCGCCTGATCCCACCATCGGCTTCGGCTTTTGTGGCGAACGGATGGGTGTTCTCAGCCAGCTTGTAGAACTTCAGGCTGTTGCCCTTGATCAGATCCGCGGGGATCGCCTGCGCGTAGTGCGGCTCGCCGATCGTCGGGAAATCGAGCAGCATTTTCATCTTGTCGCCGGTGATGTCGATCAACTGCGCCGACTGGGCCAGCTCGGGACCGGTGGGCAGATAGCGGTCCTTGGTGATCTTGTTGAGTGAAACCAGGTATTTGCCCCACGGCTTTCTGCTGTCGCCGCCGGGAATCATGAGGTGGCCAACTGAATAGTAGACCGGTATCCGATCGAGCACCTGCCATGTGCCGAGCTTCCACTTCACGATCTCTGACGAGATGAACATCGACGTGTAGGCGTTGCCCTTTCCATCGAATTCAGTGTGCAGCGGACCAAGGCCGGGCTTCTGAACTTCCCCGGCAAGCGTGGAGTTGTACTTGAGCACAGGAATGCCCTGTACCTCGCCGTCGAACTGCTTCTCAGCAATGGCCCGCTGCATTTTTGAGAAAGAGTGAACCGGGATTACGGTGGCCAGCTTACCGCCGGCAACTATGTACTCCCCTGTCGGATCGATATCGACGCCGTGTGGCGACTTGGGAGTCGGAAGGTAGTAGACGACGCCGGGGCAGTCCTGCGGCGCCAGCATCTTCACGCTGCTCTTTCTCTCCGAATGCGCAATGCGCGACTTCTCGTCCATGACGTTGTGGAAGTAGTCGGCAGGCGCATTTTTCGCTTTGCCGGCCGCGACGCACTGTTCCGCCAGACGGTAGTTGACCGCGGCGATGAAATCCTTGTCGTTCTGCGAGGCGTTCAGCTCCAGCTTCTCATACGCCTGCTCCGAGTTATAGGTAGTGAAAAAGAACCAGCCGTCGGAAGGGCCCTTGCCCGCATGGCCAAGGTCGTAGTTGAAGCCGGGCATCAGAATCTGGAACGCAATGTCCATCTTGCCAGGCTGATCAGCGTAGATGAAAGACAGGGTGCCCTTGAAGTTTTTCTTGTAGCTGTCGATCGGCACGTCGGCGTTCGGAATCGGCACGCTGAAGCGCGTCGCGGAGACGATGTATTTGGTATTCGGCGTGGTGAAGGGCGAAGCATGTCCGCCGGCGGCGTTGGGTATCTGGAGAATCTCGGTTGTCTCGAAAGTCTTCAGATCGATCCGCGCCACGCGTGGTGTGTTGTTTCCGTTGATGAAGAGCCATCGGCCGTCGGGTACTCCGTCGGTCTGCGAGAGCTCGGGATGGTGAGTGTCGTCCCACGGGATAAACCCGTAGGTCGTCTGGAGCATTGGCTTCGTCTCTTCGTTGTAGCCGTATCCGGTCTCCGGATTCTGCGAGAAGACCCCGATAAATTTGAGCAGGCGGCCGGAGGGAAGGCCGTAAACCATTACCTGGCCGTTGTATCCGCCGGAAAAAAATGCGTAGTACTCGTCATACTTTCCCGGAGCGACGTAGACCTTTGACGCTGCGTTTCCAACCAATACGTTGTCGTTTCCACCCGAAGTAGTAGTGCACGAGTAAAAGGCTCCGACGGCCACAACAGCGATTGTTGCACTGAGTAACAGCGCTTTTCCCGAAAGGGGGTTCTTCATTGGGGTATTGGGGGAGTGTGCTGGTTGATGATCTCATGGAATCTCTCGCATCGAGAGAAATGGATAAATCGGTGCATCGCCGCGAATTCGTTCCTGTTTCTCGCACCCCTTATAGGGGAATACCTTACAGAGTCGATGTTGCCGAAGTCGCGGGTTTCAGCATCGACCAATCGTGCGACACGATGTCGCATTAACACGGTCGTGCCAGCGCTGGTTTGCTTGCGCGTACAACGACGAGGTCAATCAGATTGCACTCCGATGCAGCGCCAGAGTCGGCGATCCCGCAAAGGATCGCCGGCTTCCATCAAGACGACGAGGGACATTGGGTTGCCGAGCTGGAGTGCGGTCACACTCAGCACGTGAGGCACGATCCGCCCTGGCAGACGCGACCCTGGGTAACGACGGAATCCGGTCGAAAAAGCTTCATCGGGCAGGCGCTAATGTGTGTGGAGTGTTGCAGGAGAGAGCGCTAATTTTGGGGAGCGCCGCGGCAGCGCGTCACGAGCCGGCGAAGCCATCTGTATCGGCGTCAACAGAGAGGAAACGCGAATGGAAATCCGATTCACGACTGGAGAGAGCCAGCTCGGCAGCGTGCTCGTCGCGGCTACTAACAAAGGCATTTGTGCCGTGAGCCTGCGGGAGTCGCATCAAGGAGCAGAGGAATCGTTGCGGGCGCGTTTTCCGAAGGCGAAGATCGACCGGGATGATGCGGCGTTGAAGCCCGCGCTCGATTTGGTGCTGGCGAGAATCGCAGGGCGGAAACTCGACGACATCCTCCCGCTCGATCTGCAGGGCACCGATTTCCAGCGCGAAGTGTGGAACCAGCTGCTTTCAATTCCGCCTGGCTCGACCCGCTC
>DASZZU010000273.1:0-1581 GCA_035544855.1 Gemmatimonadaceae bacterium
CGCGCACGCGCACGCGCACGCGCACGCGCACGATCACGATCACGATCACGATCACGATCACGAGATACGATCACGCCCGCCACGACTTCGGACGGTAGGACCAGTGGAAGGGCTGATCCGTCTTCAGATACCACTCGACGTAGGCGTCGACCTTCGCGGCAAGCTCCTCTTGCGACGTGAACGAGCCGCGGGCGAGCACGTGACGCCCGAGGATGGAGAACCAACACTCGATCTGATTCAGCCACGACGCGTGCTTCGGCGTGAAGTGGCGCGTCCAGCGGGGGTGCTCGTCGAACCACTCGTTGACGTCGGGCGTGTCGTGCGCCGAGAGATTGTCCATGATGATGTGACCGGGACCGGCAGGGTAGACGGTGTCGATGACGTCGAGCAGCTCGACGAACGTATCGCTGTCGTGCTGGTGTGAGGTGAAGCCGAAGGGCTTGCCGCGGCGCACGTCGAACGCGCCCATCCAGCAGAGCGTGCCGTGGCGCTTGTACTCGAACTCGCGACGGACAGGCTGACCGGGCGCCATCGGAATATCGGCGTAGCGGCGTTCGAGCGCCTGCATTCCGGTCTTCTCGTCGACGCACACGATGTGCTCGCTGCGCGGCGACTCATAGTAGACACGCAGCACATCGTCGCGCTTCGCTCTGAACTCGTCGTCCTGCGACGTGAGCCACATCTGCTGTCGATGGGGCCGCAGATCCGCGTCGTGCAGGATGCGCGAGACGGTGCGGTCGCTCATGGCGACGCCCTGACTGCGCACATGCTCGCCGAGAAGATGGGCCGACCAATGCGTCACGGGGACGCCAACATCCCGCGGCGGACGGCACGCCTCGGCGACTACCCTCGCGGCGTCGGCGTCCGAGAGAGAGCGCGCGGGCGCCCCGATCGTGGAGCGTCCGCCAGCCTTGATGCAGGGTCCTCCGCGTCGCGGAAGCGCTCGCGCCATTCGAAGACCGTTCGGATGTGGACGCCGACGAGCATCGCCGTGTCATTCGCGCTCACTCCGTCCGCCATCAGCAAGAGCGCCTGCCCTCGCCGCGCGACCCGAAGCTCGGTCTTCCCCGCGCGGATCGCCGCCTCCACCGTTGCCCGCTGCTTGGGCGTCAGTGCAAGCGGCTTCGACGCGGGTCCAGGTCGCACACGCGCCACCCACGGTCCCGAATCGATCATGTCCTTCCGCTACACGACTCGACGAACTCTGGCCAAACTTCCGGCGGACGGAACTAGTTGGGCTCCGCCCCTCGCTTCGCGAGCCTCCTGTACCGTTCTTGACAGCCGGGTCAGACAGCCGCGAGGCTGACTGGCAGGTGAGGCCAGCCGCCCGAGAGCAACCTTGAGCCTCCAGCGCTTCGAGCGCCTCCCGGGGACGAGTGCCTCGGCTGCGGTTGCCGTGATGGACACCCGGTGGGGAGTTTGCGCCGTAAGACTGGTCCTACGAGCGCCGGTACAGGAACTGGTAACGACATCACGGTGGCCGATCCTTTCAACAGGAGGTCGGATGTGAGCAAGCAACAGAAATGGTTCGTTGGCGTGGACTGGGCGACCGAAGAGCATGTGGTCTGCGTCATCGACGCC
>DASZZU010000274.1:0-5580 GCA_035544855.1 Gemmatimonadaceae bacterium
TACGTGTGCCCAGCATGACCATTCGCTTGGAGGTGTGAGTCCTTTGGGGAGTTGATCGCAACGACCCGAGCGAACCGCAAGGCGATGAGCGTGAGTGAATCGCTGAAAGAAGCGGTGTAGCGAGACCTGCGGGGCGACGAACAGGAACCGGATATGAGGCGTGGCCGACAAGGGCGAGCGGGCGTATGACCGCAAAGCTCTCGCGATCAAGAGTCAGGCTGCGTAGATCCGGCGCTCGTGCAGGGACAGCGAATGGGATTACCTGGGGAGATCTCGCTTTATGCCTGAAAGGGTGACGTAGCGTCGGGCAACTGACGCGACGGAGCGAGAAGTCAGCAGAGGCCATACTAGCGAGGGACTTCGGGGATGGTGGACCGCTCCTGATGCGAAGGGCCGAACAGAGAGGAGAGCGATACGACCGTGCATCACGACGAGGCCATGCACCAGATGTCGAACGATCAGTTGCAACTGGAGTTCGAGCTGCCGCTTGAGGGTAGGGGTGAAGCCCCGAGAGTAGAGCGGAGCGGTGAAGTCTTGTCGGCGGTGTACAGCACCGAGCGCTCAGGAAACGACGACTTGCAGTTGATGGAGCGGGTCGTCGAGCGGGGGAATCTGCTGCGGGCATTGAAGCGCGTGCAGCGGAATCAGGGTAGCGCGGGCGTGGACGGGCTGACGGTGGAGGAGCTTCCCGCTTATCTACGTGAACACTGGGCGGCGATTCGGGAGCAGTTGCTCACGAACCGCTACTGTCCGGGCGTGGTTAAGCGGTGCGAGATTCCGAAACCGGGCGGCGGGATGAGGCAGTTGGGCATTCCGACCGTGCTCGATCGGTTCATCCAGCAGGCCGTCTTACAGGTACTGCAACCCGAGATCGATCCCACTTTCTCAGAACACAGCTACGGCTTCCGGCCAGGGCGCAGGGCACACGACGCAGTGTGTCAGGCGCAGCGGTATGTGCAAGGAGGCCGGCGCTGGGTGGTGGATGTAGACCTGGAGCAGTTTTTCGACCGGGTCAACCATGATGTGCTGATGGGGAAGCTGGCGAAGCGAATCGCGGACGCTCGGGTGCTGAAACTTATTCGGCGCTATCTCAAAGCCGGAATAATGGTGAACGGGGTGGCGCTGGATCGGCACGAAGGGACGCCGCAAGGCGGCCCCCTATCGCCGCTATTGGCGAATGTGCTGCTGGATGAGGTGGACAAGGAACTCGAGCGACGCGGACACCGCTTCGTGCGCTACGCCGATGACTGTAATGTGTATGTGCGGTCGAAGCGAGCAGGTGAGCGAGTGATGCAGAGCTTGGTGAGACTGTACGCCAAGCTCAGGCTACGAGTCAACGCATCCAAGAGTACGGTGGCGCCGGTGTGGGAGCGCGCGTTTCTGGGTTACGGCTTCTGGGTAGCTCCGGGACGTGTGGTCAAACGCCGTGTTTCACCAAAGGCCCTGATGACGATGAAAGAGCGCATCCGGCAGATCACCAGCCGGAATGGCGGACGTAGCATCGTGCAGGTAGTGGCGAAGCTCAGAAGCTATCTGATGGGATGGAAGGAATATTTCCGTCTCGCCGACACGCCCAAAGTCTTTGAGGACGTGGACAAGTGGCTTCACCGCCGGCTGCGTATGCTCATGCTGAAACAGTGGAAGCGCGGGCGGACTATGTATCGAGAGCTTGAGCGACGTGGAGTCGGCGGCGCAGTGCTCGGGATCGCAGCCCGTTTCGGGCGAAGCTGGTGGCATGTGGCAGCGCACAAGGCACTCAACATTGCATTTCCCGGCCGGTACTTCGAGTCACTCGGTGTGCCGCGCCTTTGTATCCGCTAACCTCAACACTCTGAACCGCCGGATGCGGACCCGCATGTCCGGTGGTGTGGGAGGGAAGTAGAGGAGCTATCCTCCTCTACTCCCTATCCCGATCCGCTACTCGTAACGGAGCGCGATTATCGGATCGAGTGACGCCGCCCGTCGAGCCGGCCACACTCCGAACAGCACACCCACTCCCGCCGAGAAGGCAAACGCCAGCGCCACCGCGGCCGGATCCACCGTAGTATTGAAACCGCCAAGCTTGTTGAGCAGTGCGGCTCCACCGCCACCAACTACAATCCCAACGAGTCCGCCGAGCAGGCACAGAACCACCGCCTCGATCAGGAACTGAAGCAGTATCGCGCTGCGCGTTGCACCGAGCGCTTTTCGAACGCCGATCTCACGCGTGCGCTCAGTGACCGATACGAGCATGATGTTCATGATCCCGATTCCACCGACGAGCAGACTCACCGCCGCAATCCCCGCCAGCAGGAACGTGAATGTCTTCGTCGTCTCGGCGAACGTGTTCAGGAACTCCGCCTGATTGCGGATGTCGAAGTCGTCCTTCTTGCCTGGTGCGAGCCTGTGCTCGCGGCGAAGAATCGACTGAATCTCCGCCTGTGCCTCCGGAATTTTCTTCTCGTTGACTGCAAGCACGCCGATGTTGTTCAGTCGGTCGGAACCCATCACACGGAATTGCGCGGTCGAGAGTGGAATGAGAACGAAGTCGTCCGGATTGTTTCCGAATCCTCCCGTCTGTCCCTTGGACGCGAACACTCCGATCACCTCGAACTGAATTCCGCCGATCCTCACGTTCTCGCCAATCAACGCTTCGGGTGTCTGAAGCCCGAGATTGTCGACTACGAGCGAGCCGACCACTGCTACGCGCCGCATCGCCGCTTCCTCGGCGTCATTGAACATGCGGCCCGCGGCGAGGTTGAATTTGCGGATCCCGGGATAGTTGGGCTTCGCACCGGTTACCTGCGTCATCGCATTGGTGTTGCCATACTGGAACATCGCCCGCTTGCCCATCTCGGGGCCAATCGCGGCAAAGGTTTGCCCGCGCTTTTCCAACGCCGCAGCGTCCGACACGGTGAGCTTCGCATTGTCGTCGGTCTGCACGCCAAATCCGCGAGCTCCTCCCGGACGCACCGTGAGAAGTGTGGTTCCGAGTCCGGCGATACGGTCGCTGATGGATTTCTGCGCGCCCTTTCCGATTGCGACCATCGCGATCACCGCCGCGACACCAATGACGATGCCGAGCATTGTGAGAAACGATCGCATCTTGTTCGCGCGGAGCGCACTCAGCGCGACGATCACGATCTCCTTGATGAGCATCGCCTCGTTGGCGCCCTTCTTCCTGATGTCGGGAATCGCCGACGCTGCGTGCGTTGGCTCGATTCTTCTGGCTGGCATGCTCATGTCAACCGCCTCCTCCGCGCTGGCCACCGGCTGCGCCGCCAGGCCTGGCACCCGCACCACCCGCGCCGCCACCTGTTGTCGGTGCTCGCTGAATTCCAGGAACGCCGGCTCGGCCGCGAACTTGATTCATGTCCGCCTGAGTTTTTGCCTGGAGCGCCGCGACGTTCAGAATAGCGACGAGATCTCCTTCCTTGACGCCGCTCAGAACCTCCGAGTAGTCGAAGTTGCTGGCGCCAAGCCGTACCATGCGGGGACTGTACTTCTTGTTCTTTGTGGTATCGGTCGCGACGAAGACGAGGCCTCTCCGTCCCGCGGCTTGCCCGCGACCGGATCCACCGGTGGCGCCGGATTGCGTGCCGCTCGCACCGTTCGCGCCGCTTGCGCCACTCGCTCCGGCGGCACCGCCACGCTGACGGAAATTGCAGGCGCGTGCAACACCCGCATCGAGTCCCGCCGCCGTATAGATCTTCTGCATCTCAGCCTGCATCGCCTGCCTGTCGATCTCACCGGATGTCATGCGAGTCCTGAGATCGGAGATTTTTGCCTGCACTTCGGGATGCTTTGCCAGTGTCGCGGTAACAGCTTCGCACTGCTTGTCGGTGACCTCGGGAAGATTGAGTCCACCGCGCTGTCCACCTCCACCTTGTGCCTGTCCCGCCTGCTTCTGCGCGGCAGTGCTCGTGAGCTCAGCGTTGGCTGTGCTGCCGCCCGCCGTTCCGTCGGTCGGCGCGCCTTGTCCCTGGTTGCTTCCAATGCGCGTCCCAGCGCCCCGTCCGCCACCTTGTTTGCGAAGCTCAGCCTGCACCGAGTCGGGATCGAGTCCAAGCAGCGGCGCGACAGCAGCGACTTCGTTCGGACTACGCACTGCGTCGTTGGGAACCGCAAGGACATTCTCCCGGCGCTCCACTTCGACAGACACCTCTCCATTCATTCCCGGCATCAGCAGTCGCGCCTGATTGTCGATGCTGATCAAAACCGGGAACATCGTCACGGATTGCTGAATCGTCGCTTGCGGCTCGATCTTCTCGACCGTTCCCATGAACGGGCGATCGGGGAATGCGTCTACGGTGACTGTTGCGGACAGGCCCGGACGAATTTTCCCGATGTCGGTTTCGTTCACCAAAGCGCGCACACGCACCTTGGTGAGATCGGCCATCTTGAGAATCGTCGTTCCGCCGCCGAAGGTCCCCGTCCCCGACGCGATCACCTGGCCGAGCGAGACGTCCTTCTCGATCACCGTGCCGGCCACCGGGGCACGCACGGTTGCGTCCTGAAGATTCTGCAGCCTGATGTCGAGCGCCGCCCGATTTCGGAGCACCGTCGCCTGTGCGTTGGCGTACGCGACCTGTGCCGCCTCGTGCTCCACGGCAGTGATGATGCGATCCTTGAAGAGCTGATCGGCACGGTCCTTTGCCTGCTTCGACACGCGGAGATTCACGCTCGCCGCGTCGAGGTCCGCCTTGGCCTGCTCGTACGAGTTGCGCGTGTCGCGCGTGTCGAGCTGCACCAGCAGGTCGCCGGGCTTGAGGAAGGTTCCTGTCTCGACGGGCATCGCTACGATCTGGCCCGATGACTTCGCCTTCACCTCGATCACGTTGATCGGCTCGACGACTCCTGTCGCTTCCGCGGTGACGACGATCGTCTGTCGGCTCACCGGCTGCAGCGGAATCGTCAGCGCGTCGTCTTTATTTCTGGAGCAGGCGAAGGCGGTGGCTCCCACCGTAGCCGCCAGCACCAGCATCAAATTGCGTTTCAAAATCGTCTCCTAGAGGTCGCGTCCGATGAGCGCTTCCAGCTGCGCTTTCGCGACGCGATAGTCGTAACGCGCCCTGATGAGCGCCGTGCGTGCCTGGTCGAGTGCGCTCTGCGAAGTCAGTACCTCGAGCAACGTGCTCGCCCCGAGCTCGTATCGCGCGCGCTGCACGCGCAGATCCTCGATCGCCGCGGCGACTGAAGCCGCATTTATGTCCACCTGCCGTTGCGCCGTCGTCATCTGTCCGAGCGCTTGCACCAGCGTCTGTTGCGCAGCAAACCGTGAGTCACGGAGCGACACTTCGGCGTTGTCTTCAGCCACTGACGCGCGAAGCACCGATACCTCGCGGGTCAGATTGTTGAACAACGGAAACGAGAGACTGAAGTTGAGACTCTGGTTGTACGCATATCGCTTGTCACCGAGTCCGAACGCGGGATCGAGTCCGCTTCCACCGCGCGCGAAATTCATGTTGAGCGTCGGGAAGTACGCTGTCTTCGCCGATCGCGACGCGGCCTTTGCCGATTCCAGCTCCGCCTGCGCCTGTTCCACCGCGGGCGCCTTTTCAACCAGCGGCTGGAGCTCCGCAAGGCTGGGAATGACGACCT
>DASZZU010000275.1:0-12365 GCA_035544855.1 Gemmatimonadaceae bacterium
AACGTATGGGAGAGCGTAGCTGGACCCGCGGCGGGCCCTTCCACTCCTACCACCGCGATGTGGGCGGTCATGATCGCATCGATTCCCGCCTCGCTCACGCGTCCGCTCTTGACGGCGCTCACTACTGTCTCAATCGCATCGGGAACACTGCGTGGCATGAGCAGGACATCGGCTCCCGCTTCGAGCGCCATGATCAATGGCTCGGTCGCGCCGTAGCGCTTGGCGACTCCGCCCATCGTCATGGCGTCGGTGAAGAGCACTCCGCCGAAATGCATCTCGTCGCGAAGGATTTGCGTCATGAAAGTGCGCGAGAGGGTGGCCGGACCGGCATTCGCGCCTTCGACGCCAACGACCGCGATATGCGCCGTCATGATGGCGTCTATTCCCTGGCCGATCGCGGCCCGAAAGGGAGGCAGATCGACCGAATCGAGGTGCGCGCGGTCAGCGCGAATCGTCGGCAGGTCGATGTGCGAATCGATGTCGGTGTCGCCGTGACCCGGAAAATGCTTGCCCGTCGTCATTAGCCCCGTGGAGCGGGCGCCGCGGATGTACGCGCTCGCGAGCCGGCTCACGAGCTCGGGGTTCTCCCCGAAGGAGCGCGTGTTGATTATCGGGTTGAGCGGATTCGAATTCACATCCAGCACCGGTCCGAAGGCGAGGTGGACGCCGATCGCGCGCGCCTCGGTCCCGAGCACTTGCCCGAGCTTGTAGGCGAGATCTTCCGAGCCGGTGGCGCCCAGGGCCATCACGGGCGGAAACATCGTCCCGCCGCCCTGCGGGAGTAGCGAGGGAAGCGCGTAGATGTTGCCGAGCCGCATACCGGGGCCGTTCTCCATGTCGGAGGCGATGAGGAGGGGCACTCTGGCGCGACTCTGAAGCTCGTTGAGCTTCGCGGCGTAGCTGAGTGGGAGGCCGATGGAGAGAACGAGTCCTCCAACTCCGTCGTCCTGCACCCATTTGCGAACCTGCTCGAACTCGGGCGATCCGACGGCGGCGTAATCCCCGCCTACCCAGGGCATGATCAACTGTCCGACTTTTTCGCGCAGTGTGAGCGAGGCGAGAGTTCTCTCGACCCAGCGTTGATCGGCCGCGGTGAGTGGAGCGGTGGTGCCGGGGTTGGCGGGGCCGAGCATTCGTCGGGCGGAGGCGTCCACACCCAGTGTCGGCGGAGTCTGGAGCTGGGTCGGGGCGCAGGCGAGGATGAACGCGAGGGCGGAGAGTCTCAGTTTGGCGGGCATCTCGTTCATGCGGGCATCTCGTTCATATAGAAGGCGCGGGACGGACGCCTATGATGCTTATCCCGCCCGCCGCTATGTGAATTCGCCAAAATGATTTGACAGCTTCTCGACACAGTAATAGGATAGCCTTTGCGGGGCGGAGCGGATACTCAAAAAAGGTTTCGCGCAGAGAATTGGGTTGAGGGTACTCGCTTCGCGTAGGCATTACCATTTACAATCGATTTTGGAGGCACCATGCCGTTGCGTCGCGTTCTGACTTTTCTCGCACTCGCCTTGCTTGTGTCTCCCGCCCTCGCTGTCGGGCAGGGCACCGGCATCATTCGCGGGCGCATCAGCGATGCCGCAACAGGTGCGCCGCTCGCCGGGGTGCAGGTACGCGTCGATGGAACTACGGTTGGCGCGCAGACCGGTTCGGATGGTACTTACATAATTGTCGGAGCTCCGGCGGGATCACGGTTGGTGAGCACGCGGCGCCTCGGCTACGCGCCGCAGCGCGTCGCAGTAACGGTGCCGGAAGCAGGAGCCGCCGCGCAGGATTTTGCGCTTGGTAGGGTTGCCACTACTCTAAATGAAGTGGTTGTTACGGCTTTGGGACAGACCGCTCAGCAAAGGTCTTTAGGGACCGCTCAGCAGAGCGTTAAGGGCGCCGACATTGCTGAGGCGCAACGAGAGAATTTCGTCAATGCGTTGCAGGGGCGTATCGCCGGCGTCGAAGTGACGAGCACTTCGGGCGTTCCGGGCGCTTCATCGTCAATCACGATCAGAGGGATCAGCTCCATCAGTAGCAGCAACCAGCCGCTGATGATCATCGATGGTCTTCCGATGGACAACCGCACTCTCAATACGGGTGTGCTTGCTTCTGATGCTCCGGGCTCGGCGAGCGCGTTCAGCAATCGAGGCGTCGACTTCACGAACCGGGCTGCTGACCTCAATCCGGACGACATCGAAAGTCTTACCGTGTTGAAGGGGCCGGAAGCCGCCGCGCTGTACGGAATCGATGCGGCGAACGGCGCCATCGTCATCACGACCAAGCGCGGCAAGGTCGGCGGGGGATTTCAGTACAGCAATAGCTTCAGGTTCGAAAGCACCAGAGCCAAGCCCGAGCTGCAGCGCGTCTATGGTCCGACTACCATTGCCGGAAGCGCGCTCGGCTCGTTCCAATACTTCGGTAGTCCGTATCCCGCCGGAACGATTTTTTATGACAATATCAGCGGCTTCCTCAGAACGGGGACGGCTCAGACGCACAACCTGTCGTTCAGCGGGGCAACGCCCGACGGCAAAATCAACTACCGGCTCGCCACCTCAATGGACAGGCAGGGGGGCGTCGTCCGGAATTCGGATTACGGTCGCATCAATTTGACGGGAGCCTCCCAGGCACAGATCACATCCTGGCTGAACACGGATCTGTCGATGGCCTATACCTATGCGACCAATAATCAGGTGTACAAAGGCGACATCGGTCCGCTCATCGGCTTGCTGCTATGGCCGCAAACCGACAACGCTGAGGACTACCTCACTCCATCTGGTGTCAGGCGCAGGCTGACCAATCTCGCTGCGTCGGGCGAAGTCGACAACCCTTACTTCAACGTCGACAAGAACAAGATCAATTCGAAGAACAACCGCATTCTGACAAACGTCGGTATCACGATTACGCCGTTCTCATGGGGTAATCTCAAGACCAACATCGGTGCGGATGCCTACACGAACCAGAACCTCATCGTGCGGAATCCGGAAAGCGCCGCGGGCAGTACGCTCAACGGCGTCCTCGACCTGGCGGACCTCATTACCCGAAACATCAATGTGCAGACGCTGCTGAACTTCAACAGCCACGCCGTCACCAACAGCATCTCCATCAGTGGACTGCTGGGCAACGCGATATCCGACTTCAGGTCGACGACGGATGCGGCGGTCGGCAGGGACTTCCTCGATCCGAATTTCGTTTCCATCAACAACACGAGCCTCCGATCTGGTCGAACCACGATCGAGCAGCGCCGCCTGGTCGGCGCCTTCGCGCAGGCGGTGGTCGATTACAACAAATACCTGTATGTCACGGTGACAGGCAGGAACGACTGGACGTCGACGATTCCGAAGGGGCGGAACTCGTTCTTCTATCCCGGCATATCGTCGAGCTTCGTCTTCTCCGATGCGTTTCCCGGCATCGGTCGCATCATGACGGGAAAGCTGAGAGCTGCCTATGCCGCAGTCGGCAAGGACGCGAGGCCCTATGCCTACCGGCCTTCGCTCGAATTCAAGCCTACTTCGTATGGTGGATATGGTTACGGCTTCACGGGCCCGAACCTGGACCTGAAGCCGGAGTTCGCCAAATCATACGAGTTCGGCACCGAGCTGGGCTTCCTGAACGACCGCCTCGGTCTCGATGTAACCGTCTACCGCAAGCAGACCCAGGACCAGATCGTCAACGACATCAGGGGCAGCTACGCCACCGGCTTCATTCTCTTCAATCTGAACGGAGCCGAAACGAGAAACACTGGTATGGAGCTTACCCTTCGTGGAACGCCTGTACTGCGGGATGCCTTCTCATGGGATTTTCAGGCAAACCTGACGAAGGCAAGGGGAAAGGTGTTGGCCCTTCCACGTGCGCTGCCTGAATCCTACGTCTCCGATACCTGGCTATATGGGAATGTCCGGAATGGTACCGCCCCGGGCCTATCTACCATGTCGCTGACGGGTCTGTTCTATCTCCGGAACAAGGCCGGCGAGCTGTTGATCGATCCGACGTCAGGCCTTCCCGTCCGATCGACGTCCTTCATCAATGCGGGGTACGATCGCCAGCCGAAGTATACGGTTGGTCTCACTAACACCTTAAAGCACAACCGGCTCTCCCTGAATTTCCTGCTCGATTTCCGGAGAGGTGGCGACGTGTTCAATGCGACGGAGCATTACCTCACCACAAGAGGTCTCGCCACGTCAACGCTGAATAGAAACGAGCCGCTGGTCATCAAAGGCGTCCTGAGAGACGGGAAGGAGGATACCCCGAACCCAACTGTCAATAATATCGTCTTCATCCCGGGCGTTCAGACGGCCTACTACACCAACATGAGCGAAGAGCTTTTCATCGAGAAGAACATCAACTGGGTCAGGCTCAGGGATGTGCAGTTGAGTTACGCTCTTCCTGAGGGATTCATGGGCACTCGGAGCGCCAGCGTGTTCGTCAAGGGCACAGACCTGTTCATAATCACCAACTATTCAGGGCTTGATCCAATCGTGAACGGTAACAGCGCGGCGGTGGGAGGGTCGGGGGCTGCGGGTATCGACTTCGGCAACTTCCCCATGCCTCGCGGTCTCAATTTCGGAATGAGGATGGGATTCTGATGATAAAGAAAAGATATGCGGCACTGCTCGCGGGCTTTTTGGCCCTGTCGAATGGGTGTAACAACTTCCTTGATGTAAATACCAATCCGAACGCACCCCAGAGCGTTTCGGCGAATCTGTACCTGCCAGCGATGCTGCACTGGATGGTTACATCACCGCAGTTCGATGGCCGCTTTGTTGGCCGTTACACGCAGGAGTGGACGTTACCAGGTACCAGTCTGACTACCTGGGACCGGATGGGGTATGATCCGTCAAGTGATAACGGTGGACAACAGTGGCGAGATGTGTACTGGACCCTCGGGCAGAACCTGATAGACATGAACACCAAAAGTGAGGCCGAGCAGCGCTGGGATCTGCTGGGCGTCGGGCAGATACTGAAAGCGTGGGGCTGGCAGGCTCTGACCGATCTCCATGGCGAGATCATCGTCAAGGAAGCCATCGACCCAACGAGAACCACCTTCGATTATGACACTCAGGACTTTGCGTATCAGGAGGTCAAGCGACTCCTGGATAGCGCGATCGTGCTTCTCCAGAAAACTGACGGAGCTGTCGATCCAACCTATCTTGCCAAGGGAGACAAGATCTACAACGGGAATCGTACGAAGTGGTTGAAGCTGGCGCATGGAATGCTCGCCCTCAACCTCAATCACTATTCAAACAAAGCTTCGTACGCACCGGCCCAGGTGATCGCCGAGGTCGACGAGTCGTTTGCGAGCAACGCTGACGACGCACTGATGCCTTATCCTGGCACCAGTCCCGATAACGCGGACCGCAATTTCTGGGGGCCGAGCAGAGACAACATTACGAACTACAGGCAGACCCTGTTCGTGCTCCACCTGATGGATTCGACTCAGTTTGGTGTCGTCGACCCACGGATGTCCCGCATGTTGTCCCCCTCGCCCGATGGGCAATACCGTGGTCTGGATCCGACCGTCGTGGGCTTCGGCGCTCTCGACTCCTTGCGCCGGCCCAACAATTTCTTCGGCTACCCCGGGAGGGTGGGGGCGGGACAGCCTAGCCGCTATCTCTTCTCCGACAAGTCAAAGATTCCCTTAATGACCTATGCGCAGCTGCAGTTCATCAAGGCAGAAGCCGCGCTGAGGATGGGAGACCAGGGGACAGCGCTAACCGCTTATAGGACTGGCATCTCATCGCACATTGATTTCGTGAATGCCAGGAACCTCGATGATAACCAGACGCCGACGCAGATCACGGCGGCGGAGAAGGCGGCCTTCCTTGCGTCTCCCGGGATCGTTCCTGGTGTGCTGACGTTGTCGCACATCATGTCCCAGAAGTTCATCGCCCAGTGGGCGTGGGGACACAATGAGCTGTGGATGGATATGCGCCGCTACCACTACACCGATGTCGATCCGGTGAGCGCGACGGAGGTCTTCCGCGGTTTTACGCCTCCATCGAATTTCTATCCCGATAACGGAGGCAAAATCGTACAGCGTATCAGACCGAGATTCAACTCGGAATATGTCTGGAACAGAGCAGGGCTGGACGTCATCGGCGGGCTTGCTCTGGATTATCACACCAAGCCCTTATGGATCACTCAACCGTAACCCCCGGACCATGAAGAAATATGCATCTATAGCGGCCCTGCTCTGTGCCGGCCTGCTATCATCGTGTGGAAAGGATGCGGTCCAGGAGCTCATAAACGCACCTCTTGCCGCTTCCCGCATCAAGTTCTTCAACTTTGGCGTGAATGCACCCGGGGTGAATTTCTACGCCAATGATACGAAGATGACGGCGATCACCTCCGGCAGTGGGACCGAGTCTACCACCGGAATCATCTATGGCGGAGTGGGGGCTGGCGGAGCTTACTCGGCAATCGCGCCCGGCCAATACACGTTGACAGGAAAGATCGCAGCTGCAACAAATAAGGATCTGCCGATCTCAACGGTCACCACGACAATCGCCGACGGGAAATACTACTCATTTTTTATGAGTGGATTTTACGATGCCACGGCGAAAACAGTGGATGGTTTCGTGGTGGAGGATCCTGTTGTCGCACCGACGGATTTTACGATCGTGACTGTCAGGTTCGTCAACGCGATTTCCAACGCAAATCCGATGACGTTATATGCAAAGGATACCACGACGGGAAAGGAGTTTGCCCTCGGCGCTGAAGTGGCATACAAAAGCGCGGGCGCATTCGCGGCTCTCCCGGCTGGATTCTATGATCTGCGCACGCGGTACACCGGATCCTCAACGAACGCCATTACCAGGACCGGCGTATCGTTCCTTGGCGGAAGGGTGTATACCATTACCGCCAGAGGTGACATAACAGTTACATCCACTACAGCTACCAACCGACCTATTCTGGATAATACCGCTAACAGGTGAAGAACCCCTAACAAGCAAAGCGAGATCAAAAAAACCCCTGTCTGCGACGGGGATTTTTTTGTCTATCTCTTGCTCCGCATCATTTTCCGGGCGCGCGGATGCAATTCCTGATCAAATCACCCGCTGCCACCGAATCCGCGTGCGTGGTGAGAACCGGACACGGGGGAGGCACTGCGGAAGTGAGCGAGCGATGCCCGTTCGCACCCACAGCGCGCACCGCCGCCCAGCCATCGTCGAGCTGGTCGGGGAGAAGAAACGAAGTGCCCGCGCCCGCCTGGTAGATCTTCTCGTACGTAGGCGAGGTCGTGCGCCGGAAAAGGACCTCGTAGCTCGCCGCACCGGGAATCGCGCGCCAGTTGAGCATCCATTTCTGTCCGCCCGAGGCCTGGTCGCGGCGCGCGAGCGCGGCCGGCGGCGCGGGGGCGTTGGCAAGCGTTCCAACGACCGTTGCATTGAGCTTCGCAACGTTCGCGACGTAGGCAAAGTTCACGTGCGCGAAGTCGTCCGTTGGCAGATGCTGGCGCTTGTAGTTCTCGAGCCTCTCCGTGTAACGAAGACCCGGATCCCCCAGACCCACGTACGGGCTGTGATCCCCGCCGCGCGAGATGCGATCGAGCCGGAACACCGGAAGAATTCGAAATCCTGGGTTGTAAATCGTCCCGGTTGCCCAGGCGTACCGCGCTAGCTCGCGACTCGGCCCGTTGTCGGGCTCAGCGCCGAAAATGCGGACGCTCGTCGAATCGACCGTCCCATCATCGGCCACGACGTTGCCGACGATGTCGTCCGTAAACGCCGACACGATCTTGTAACCGGCGGCGTGGAGTCTCTGCGCCAGGTGGGTCGAGCCGTACAGACCCTGCTCCTCACCGGAGTAGGCGACGAAGATCACCGATGTTTCGAGCCCCCGTGGAAAACGCTTCGAGAACACGCGGGCGAGCTCGACAACCGCGGATGTGCCGGAGCCATCGTCGTCGGCGCCCGGCGCATCCTGGGTTGCGTCGAATCGCGCCAGCGGACCGAGGTCCGTGCGCGCACACACGCACGAGTCGTAATGTCCGCCCATCACCAGCACCCTGGTGGTGTCGCGACCCGGCAGCCAGGCGAGAACGTTGACGACGTTTACCATCGGATGGTCTGGATGCCCGCGCATTTCGAGCAGCGCGGGGTCGTACTCGACGCGAAGGCATCCACCGCATGCCTTGCTGTAGCCGCTCAGCCTGGCGAACAGATATCGCCTCGCCGCCCCGATACCGCGGGTGTTGCTCACGGTGTCGCTCATCGTGTGACGCGTTCCAAACGAGACGAGCGCGGAATCCGTCTCTCGAATGCGAGCGACCGAGATTTCAGCGATCGTCGCCGCCAGCGCGGGATCCCGGATCAACCCCATCGTGGCGTCCGGCACGGCCGAGGTCGTGACGTTCCGCTGAGCGGCAAGCGGAGCTGCGATCGCGGCGAACACCAATGCGGCGGCGGGAAAGCGAAGAGCGAATATGTGCATGTTATGTTATCCTGATGTGGACGGTTTCAACGGCTCAGAATATGGACGGGAAGTGAGCAAGACAAGCGTGCCCGGCTCCGCGACCGCTGGCGGAGCGACTACTGATCCGACCGACATCTTCTGGCAGTGGTCGCAATTCAGTGAGCTCCGGCCGGACGATCTCTACGCCGTGGTTAGGCTCCGCGAAGCGGTGTTCATCGTCGAGCAGAATTGCCCCTACCCCGACGCGGACGGCCGCGACCCTCGCGCCTGGCATCTACTCGGCTGGCACCAGGGAGCCACCGAGCGCTTCCTCGTCGCCTACGCACGGGTGTTCGAGCCCGGAGTACGTTATACGGAAGGATCGATCGGACGTGTCGCGACAGCGCAAGAGGTGCGAAGGACAGGCGTCGGCAGAAGACTCATGGCTGAAGCGCTGCGGCGGCTCGAGACACTCGCGCCCGGGGAGAAGATCAAGCTCGCTGCCCAGCGTCGACTCGAGGAGTTCTACGCGGGTTTTGGCTTCACGACGGTGTCCGCGCCGTACGAAGAGGATGGAATCATGCACGTCGATATGGTTCGCTAGCCCCCAAGCCCTTTGATTACAAAAGCGCGATACTGCGAAGGCAAGACCTTCGCCGACTTCATGGCTCGCCCGATCACCAACCACGAGCTGTGGGTCGCGATCACGCACCGCCTGACGATTCCGCTCGAGATCTCCGCGCGCGTCGAAGCGCTCGGCGGCCACTGGCACCTGCTGGTGCTGAGCGAGGATTGGTGCGGCGATGCGGTCAACATCGTCCCGATAGTCGCCAAGCTGGCTGACTCGGTGAGCAACATGGATCTGCGCATTCTCGCCCGTGACGAGAACCTGGACATCATGGACACGCACCTGACCGGCAAATCGCGCTCGATTCCGATCGTCATCCTCCTCAACAAGAGGTTCGAGGAGTGCGGATGGTGGGGACCGCGACCGAGAGCGCTGCAAAAATGGGTGACAGAGAAGGGGATGCTGCTCCCGAAGGACGAGCGCTACCGGGAGATCAGGACCTTCTACGCGCGGGACCGCGGGCTCACGACGATGGAGGAAATCGTGTCGATGCTCGAGGAATGCTGCCGAAAAACTGAAGCTACGTCCGCTGCAAGCGTAAGGTAAAAGTCGAGCCTTTCCCCCGCTCGCTCGTTGCGTTGAGCGAGCCACCCATCGCCGTCGCGAGTCTCCGGCTAATCGGCAATCCGAGACCGGTGCCGTTCGTCTCGGCCCCCTTGGGCTTGAGCTGCACGAATGGTTCAAAGATCGCTTCGAGCTTATCGGCCGGAATCCCTTTGCCGGTGTCGATCACGCGGACGGTGACGGCTTCCGGCTCGAGCTCGCACTCGAGGGCGATGCGTCCTCCGCGGTCAGTGAATTTGATGGCATTCGCGAGGAGATTGAGCAGAATCTGCTGCACCTTGCCGGCATCCGCATTGGCGACGATCGACCAATCCCCGCAGCGATAGGTGTAGCTCAGCTCTTTCTCTTCGAGCTGAGCGCCAACCAGGCCCTCCATGTGTACCAGCACTTCGTGGATGACCGTCGGATGAAGAACTAAATCGATCGACTGTCCGCTCTCGAGCTTGGCGAAGTCCAGAATCGTGGTGATGAGCCCGAGAAGGAGTTGTTGGCTCTGTTGGATGCGCTGAAGGTAACGGCGCTGTGGGTCGTTGAGTGGTCCGTGAATCTCGCGCTCGAGCAGCTCGGTGTACCCGAAGATTGCCTGGAGTGGCGTGCGGAACTCGTGGCTCAACAGAGCGAGGAAGTCAGACTTGATGCGGTTCGAGACCTCCGCTTCTTCGCGCGCTTTGCGCTCGCTCGTGAGAAGCTCGTTCTCCGCCTGCTTTCGCTTGGAGACGTCGCGCACTACCCAGCGGTAGCCGCCGAAGCCCTTATCCCGTGCCGCCACTCGTGCGATCGCAACCGAGACGTCCGTCGGAGTGCCGCCGCGTGGGTGTAGCTGCATCTCCCAGTCGTCGGATCTCTCTGACCCGCGCAGCTGAGCGAGTTGATGCCGGTAGGCTTTGCGGGCGGGCTCCTCGAAGAAACCCGGGAGCATCTTGCCAGCGAGAAACTGAGCGGGTACGCCAAGCAGCTGACTTGCCGCGACGTTCGCTTCGCGGATAATCCCGTGAGAGTCTGTCAGGAAGCAGGCGTCCGGCGCGAGCTCGAAGAGCTCGAAGTACTTCTGTCGCTCGCGGTCGATCGAATCTCTCGAGGCGAGCAGCTCCTTGTACTGAAGAGCGTTCGCGTCTCGTCCTTTTCGCGGCGCTTCGCGCGCGTCAGCGGCCGTGCCTTGCCGCTGGGGCTCCATCGTCTCCGGCGCCTTGGTTGAGCGGGAGCGCTCGCAGGAAGAGACATGCAACTCCAAGGCCTAACGATTCCGAGGGAAAACGACGAGGCACGGCTTTCACCGTGCCTCGTTCGCTTCCGTCCCGGCTAGGTCGGTCAGCTGCTGCCTTGGCCTGCTCCGCTCGGTCTTCGTCCGCCGCGAGATGCTTCTCCACCTTTCCTTCCGGCGACGCGCGCCTCTTCACTGGTGAATTCGTGCGCGGTTCCCTTCTGGTGCGCGGCGCGTCCACCTTTCGCCGCGATCGCGCGCTGTGCCTGCGGGTCCATCGCCGCAAATCCGCGGGGTGTCTTGCGGATGTTACTCGTGCTGCGAGATTCTCCTCCGCCATCGTTGCGCCCGCTCATTCCACCACTTCCACTTCCACCGCCGATTCCTCCGCTTCTGCTCCGCTCGTCCATCCTCTCACCTTGGTTGTTGCGCTCGTCTGCCATTATCGGTCTCCTGCCGCGATATTCGAGTTCAATGAAGCCGCTGCTGGACGTGCAAGCGTCAGGCCGTAATTTCGGGGGGAGGGAGAACCCCCGCCCGACGGCCGGATTGTGGATTTCTTCCCTTCTCACATGTCTGTGAGGGCTTATGTTAGAAGTAATGGCCAAAACACTCCGAGGTGGTCAGTGAATCCAGTCGAAGCCGAGACGCTATCGAAGATCGAGGTGCTCGCCGACCTCGAGCCTCTTGTGGTGGAGTTAATGACCGCGCACGAATCCAAGCGCGTGCTCTGGTTTCCAGCCGAATTGCTCGAGCCTGCCCCGGGCGAAGATCCAGATCATCACCTGAGGGCCCTCAGAGAGCGGGCGAGGGGGATCAGTGATCCTGCCCGCGTGGCGCTCGCGCTGAATCTCCTCACCGAGGAGGGACTTCCCCACTTCCACCGTCTGCTCGCCGTCTATCTCGGGACAGACAGCATCTGGGCAAAGTGGAATAACATGTGGACGGCGGAGGAGGATCGGCACGGCGCGATTCTCCACGACTACACCCGCGACGCCGGTGTCTTTGATCCGGTCGTGATCGAGAAGATGCAGTTCGACTACATCAAGGCCGGGTTCGAGCCGGATTGGGACAAGGATCCGTACCGCGTCTTCGTTTACACATCGCTTCAGGAGAGAGCGACGCAGGTCTCCCACGCGAACACGGGCAAGTTCGCGTCGCAGTACGAGCCGACGATCGGGACGGTGTTGCAAAATGTCGCCAAGGAGGAAGCGCGCCACTACACATTTTATCGCTCGGTATTCAAGGCGGTGCTCGAGCGCGATCCGAACCAGGCGCTCGTGGCCGCGTCCAAGATCATGCCGGCGATCGACATGCCGGGCGTGAACATGCCGCACTTCCGCGAGCTGGCCGACGTGGTGCGCCGCGCGGAAATCTATGGCCCGCGCGATTATCTCAAGATCGTCGAGGAGCTGATCAAGTACTGGTCGATGGATACGATGGACGGGTTGAACGATCTCGGGCGGAAGGCGCAGGAGAAGATCATGGGGATTCCCGCGCGTCTCGAGCGCATCGCGCAGGTGATGGAGCTGAAGACCAAGCCCAAGAGCTTCGCGTTCGACGTGATCTTCAATCGCGAATTCGCGATGGACT
>DASZZU010000276.1:0-4339 GCA_035544855.1 Gemmatimonadaceae bacterium
ACAGAGGATGCGCGAAGGCAAGTCGAAGTTCCAAGCGGTCAATTTCTGCAATATGGTCGTTCGCGTTAACGGCGACGCCGCTGTTGTGACCTCCGACTACGCGCAAATCGCCACTAGAGACGGGAAGGACAATAGCGGAAAGGGTTCGGAGATTGATTTCTGGGTCAGACGAAACGGGCGGTGGCTAGCGATCGCGAGCGCGTTCGGCGCGTCGTCACCGCAATGCTCCGCGTCGACACCATGAGAAAGCGCGACCCCGAAGAGAGAAAACGAAAACCCGAGCCGCTCGCCAACGTCCTTGGCTCGTTTCTGAAATCAGCGAAGCTCGAGGAGCGCGTCGAAGCGGCTCAGGTCGTTCCCGAGTGGGAGTCGCTTGTCGGAAAGCAGATCGCGACGGTGACAAAGCCGATTTCGGTGACGCTGGACGGGACGCTTTTCGTGTCGGTGAAGACCAATGGGTGGATGACCGAGCTGTCCCTGATGGAGCCTCAGCTACTCCGTGCGCTCAACGCAAAAGCGGGCCGGGCGCGGATCAGAAAAATCCGACTGCAACTGATGCGCTAAGTCGTTGCGGATTAATAGGTTGTGATTACCTGTTGAGGTTGCTTTAACCCGCCCAAAGGTTTAGATTGAAAGCTCCTGAAGAGGGCGCAATTTCGACCGAATTCTACGCTTAGTAGAACTCAGAATTTCGGCCTGTCTTCGGCAATCATTAATTCGATTTTCCCACCGGCAATAAATGGCGAAGACGGCAACAGCAGAAGTCAGCGCGCCGCGTTATGACGCTGGCCAGATTCAGGTTTTAAAAGGTCTCGAGGCAGTTCGCAAACGTCCCGGCATGTACATCGGGAGCACGTCCTCGAGAGGTCTCCACCACCTGGTTTACGAAGTAGTCGACAACTCGATCGATGAAGCGCTCGCGGGTCACGCGACCAAGATCGACGTGACCATCCACATCGACGACTCGATCAAGGTCGTCGATGATGGCCGCGGGATCCCCGTCGACATCCACCCAACTGAAAAGATTCCCGGCGTCGAGCTGGCGATGACGGTGCTGCACGCCGGCGGAAAGTTCGACAAGAACTCCTACAAGGTGTCCGGTGGTCTTCACGGTGTGGGCGTGTCCGTCGTGAACGCGCTGTCCGAGCAGCTCAAGGTGTGGGTGAGGCGCGAGGGGAAGGAGTACTACATGGACTTCGAGCGCGGGCACACCGTGACGAAGCTCAATGTGCTGGCCAAGATTCCACAGAGAGTCCGAGGCACGACTGTCTGGTTCAAACCCGACACGACGATCTTCACCGAGCTCAGATACGACTACGCGACGGTGGCGAACAGGCTGCGCGAGCTGTCGTATCTGAACAAGGGTGTGACGATCACGCTCAAGGACGAGCGCGTCGGCGAAGAGAAGACGGAAGTCTTTTTCGCCAAGGGCGGATTGAAGGAGATGGTGCAGTTCCTCAACGAGAAGAGGAAGGTGCTGCACTCTGAAGTCGTGTACATCGATACGGAGCGCGACGGCGTCGACATCGAGCTGGCGTTCCAGTACAACGATGGCTACAACGAGAACGTCTTCTCCTTCGTCAACAGCATCAACACCCACGAGGGTGGAACGCACCTCACCGGCCTCAAGTCGGCGCTCACGCGGACGATCAACGCCTACGCGGCGAAGAACGGCGCGCTCAGGAAGGCGAACTTCACGCTGAGTGGTGACGACGTGCGTGAGGGATTGACTGCGGTTCTCTCGGTTAACGTCCGCGAGCCGCAGTTCGAGGGTCAGACCAAGACCAAGCTTGGAAACTCAGAGGTCGAGGGTGCGGTGAAGAGCGTGGTGAACGAGCACCTCTCGGCGTATCTCGATGAGCATCCTCGTGTCGCGAACAGCATTATCGAGAAGACCGTCTCGGCGGCTCTCGCTCGCGAAGCCGCACGCAAAGCGCGCGATCTCACCCGCAAGAAGTCAGCGCTCGATATCGGACATCTTCCCGGCAAGCTGGCTGATTGTTCGCTGAGCGATCCCGCTTTGTGCGAGATCTATTTGGTGGAAGGCGACTCGGCCGGCGGCTCGGCGAAGCAGGGACGCAATCGCGCGTTCCAGGCGATTCTGCCTTTGCGCGGAAAGATCCTGAACGTCGAGAGAGCGCGTATCGACAAGATTCTGGGGAACGAAGAGATCCGGACGATCATCACCGCGATCGGTGCGGGGATCAAGGACGACTTCAACATCGAGCACGCGCGTTATCACAAGCTTATTCTGATGACGGACGCCGACGTTGACGGGGCGCACATCCGGACGCTTTTGTTGACGTTCTTTTATAGGCAGATGCCGCAGCTCATTGAAGCGGGCTATGTGTACATCGCGCAGCCGCCTCTCTACCGCGTGGCGAAGGGGAAGGAAGAGTTCTACGCGTACGACGAGAAGGAGCGCGAGGAGTACGTGAAGCGGCTCAGCAACGGTGAGGGCAAGAGCACCGTCAACATCCAGCGGTACAAGGGGCTTGGAGAGATGAATCCGTTGCAGCTCTGGAGCACGACCATGGATCCGGAGACGAGGACGATTCTTCAGGTGACCGTGGAAGACGCCATCCTGGCAAATGATACATTCGAGAAGTTGATGGGGGATGACGTCGAGCCTCGCAGACTTTTTATTGAACAGAATGCGAAGTTTGTGAGTAATTTGGACATCTGAGCTATTGCGCCCCCAGGTGATGCATAAAGCCGCCACGCTCTCAGGAGCGAGGCGGCTTTTTCAATTTTTCATCTAAGAAGCGAAGATCGAGCTCGAAGCTAACGGACCGCACGCTTCATGGACGTAAGGTCGCACGATAGGTAAAAAATCGGCAACCACGTCCCGTAGGCTGCCAACTTGAACGGTACCGGTGGTCTCGCGCCTGCTTGCCGCAGGCCCAAGGGCAGTAGGGCCGTTTGGCGCCAGCCAACTTGGGCCCTCCCACAAGGGCCCTAAACGTTGAGTAGACTAGATCGTCTTATAGGAAGCGAACTATTGCATTGTACGGTGTATATCCGTACAGTTCGAATAACTGGACTTCTCAATGAGCGCAACCACACTAAAACCCCAAAAACCGCAGACTCGCAAGCGCGAAACCGAGACTGCCACGGAGCGCCTCGAGGTGCGGCTTCCCCGAAAGGACAAGCTGAAAGTCGTGCGTGCAGCAAAATCCTTTGGGGAGTCCATGACGGCTTTCGTGATGCATGCTGTATGGCGTGAGATCGAACGCCGCGAGCGCGCCCAAGAAATGATCCAGCTTTCTAGACGAGATCAACAGATATTTGTTCGGGCGCTTCTCTCTCCGCCGGAAGTAAACGCAGCCCTGCTAAAGGCCGCACGAGCCTACAGCGAAGGAGTTCGGTCGGGCAGGGTTGGAACCTAGCGAGTGTCTGATGCCACGTCCCGCCGAGTTCGATTTGAGCCGCTCGAAAAGCACCATGATCGAGCGGCCTTTTCGTGTGCGAAACATGCTTCGCTGGATCTTTTTCTAAAGACACAGGCGCTACAGCAAGGCAAGAAAATGTATTCGGCCACCTACGTTCTCGTTTCCGAAGAAAATCCGGATACTATCATTGGTTACTACTCACTATCGAGCACGAGCGTCCTTCTTGATCGAATGCCGGCGAGTCTAGCTGGCCGGCTACCTAGATTTCCCAACATTCCCGCGACCCTGTTAGCTCGATTAGCCGTTGATCATCGGTTCCAACGCGAGGGGAACGGCTCGCAACTCTTAATCGACGCGCTTATGCGCTCCTATATAAGCGGGAAGCAAATTGGCTCTGCCGCCGTAATAGTTGATGCCATCGATGATGACGCCAGACTGTTCTACGCGAAATACGGCTTTGCGGCCTTTGAGGATGAGCCCCATCAACTCTACCTAACAATGCCTGCTGTAGAGACGCTATTGAAACGAGTCGGAATGGTTGCCTAAGCAACGGCCAACGACCAGGCTGGGGCAAAACGCCGCGGCTAGGCTCTCCTATTCACCGGGAGGACCTCACGCCGGATGGGCGTTGGGTCCGGACGTGAAATCATCGATTACGTTGCCCCGCTGCCTCGTACAGGCCATCCTAAAGGGCGGCAAGGCACCGCTTTAGCGGTGCCTGTTCGGGCGAAGAAGGGCCGATGCCGGGGCTGTTGCGGTAGCGACTAACCCTCGTCTTTCAACACATGGCAGCAGTCAGCCCGATACGCGGCACCCTCTCACCCTACAGGGTAAACCAGTGGTAATAACTGGTGGTCGCCGGTCGTCCGCGTCAGCCTTCTTGACAGAAGTGCTTCAGGCGGCCTACCGTATGCTCCACAGTCTTGCTGTCTCCACGCCTCTCAGGG
>DASZZU010000277.1:0-7361 GCA_035544855.1 Gemmatimonadaceae bacterium
GGCGCGCTTCGCACCAATGCGATCGATGTCTATCCCGAATACACCGGCACGGGCCTGATCGCGATTCTCCATGACTCTCTTCCCGATTCGGTCGCCGCAGATCCACGTAAGGTGTTCGCGCACGTAGCGCGACGATTCGCAGAGCTCTATCACGTCCGCTGGCTCCCGCCGCTCGGATTCCAGAATACGTACGCAATCGCGGTCACCCGTCAGACCGCGGCTCGGTATCATCTGCGGACCTTGAGCGATCTTGCGCGGGAGAGCCGGAATCTCACGGCAGGATTTACCGCCGATTTTATTGGAAGAAGCGACGGTCTAGTCGGTCTGGAGCGCGTTTACGGAATTCACCCGCGCACGGTCCGGCCGCTTGCTCCAGCGGTTAAATATCAGGCGCTCGCGTCAGGCGCCGTAGATGTGATCGATGGATATTCGACGGATGGACTGCTGTCGAAATACGATCTCGTCACGCTTGTAGACGATCGGCACTTCTTTCCACCATACGAAGCTGCGGCGCTCGTGTCCGGCCAGCTGGAACAACAGATGCCGGGTGCTATTGCGGCGCTCACACTTCTGAGCGGACGGCTCGACGAACAGACAATGCGCAAGCTGAATCGTCGAGTGGAGGTAGACGGAGAAGATGTGCGTCGCGTTGCCGGTGATGAGCTCGCGGCACTCGGTCTCATCGGGGGCGCACAGACGGCGCGCGCAACTCCCGCGCAGTCGCGCAGCGGCTTCGGGCGATACATGTGGGATCGGCGCGCGACTCTGGTGGTGTTGACCGGCCGTCATCTCCTGCTCGTCGGGCTGGCGCTCCTCGCGGCCGTGATTGTGGCGCTTCCGCTGGGCTTGGTACTGGAGCGAACACGGCCACTGGCGGAGCCTGCGATCGGCGCGCTTGGGGTATTGCAGACCATTCCGAGCATCGCGCTCCTCGCCTTCATGATTCCTTTGCTCGGCGTCGGTGTCGTGCCCGCGTTGGTGGCGCTCTGGCTGTATGCGCTCTACCCGATCGCGCGCGGAACGTACACCGGCGTACGTGATGCGGATCCCGACGCAGTCTCTACCGCCGAGGCTCTCGGAACTACTCCGGTGCAGCGACTGATGTGGGTGCGCCTTCCACTGGCTGCGCCGGTGATAATGGCCGGAATACGCACGGCGGCGGTGATCACTGTCGGAGCGGCAACGCTCGCCGCGTTCATTGGCGCGGGAGGTCTGGGAGAGCCGATCGTCGCGGGGCTCGCCCTCGCGGATACGCGAATGATTCTCTCGGGTGCGCTTCCAGCCGCCGCGCTTGCTCTGGCTGTTGACGGGGTACTTGGGTTAGTAGAACGATTCGTCGCCCCGGCTCATCGGCGAAGTAGAATCTGGCGAAGGCGGACCGAAGAGCGGGTCTAACTCTTGGGTCGCCAATGCTCGACAGGCTGAGACCGCTGAATCGATGAACTCGCGGACCTGCCACTCCTGCGCGGATGCGCCTTCGAGCCTCGACCCGGCGAGAACCGCCCCCATCCATTCCCGAGTGTGCCATGTGCCGCGTCCCCAGAGCGGGCGTGACCGAGCCTGGGCCGCAGGCGGGTGCGGACGCATGTTGACGTAGAAGTACGGCTCGTCGTAGTAGTGATCGCCTGGCTCGAGTCCGACTCCAATGGTGTGCTCGGGCGCGACATGAATGAGCGTCGCGATGTCGAAGTGATGCGGCCAGCATCTGACCTCGCTGGCGTCGTGAATCGAGCGAGCGAGCGAATTGAGTATCGACGCACCATTTGTGAACCACTTCGACAGCTCCTCGAACTGCGATCTCTCGCTTACGTCGAAGGAGTCGCCCATTGCGACCGGGTGGCCTGGAATCTCGTAGTGCCGCTTGAGCGTATATCGCGCGGCATCGACGCCCAAGGGTGCGATCTGCGCGCGAATCCACTCAGTGGCCTCGACGATAGTGCGCCCATGCAACCGATACCGCGCAATTGGTTGATCTTTTTCCGTGACAATCAGCAACGTAAGATCGGCTGGCCTGACACCGATGCGGAATGCAGTTCGGGCCGGGACTACCCGGGAGAACAGTCCCGCGAGAGCAGGCACCCATTCCAGATTTGTGTGACTGTCGTCGGGTCGGTGGTCCAGGAAGGAGATCCCGGCGGCGGTGCCGAACTGTGCAGCGTGGTGCAGCTGTAGACGCGAGTCGGCGAGGTGTGTGCTTTCTTCAGGACGGACTGATTGCCATGCCCTGATCGTGGAGGATTTGGTGCGCGTTTCCTGCGGTTGCAGTTCCACAAAAAATTCCAGTAAGTAGCATCACCAGCATACGGGCACGGAGGGTCAGCCACAAGCAGAAGGTGCGACCACTGATGAGGTCATCCGTTTCCGCTTTCCGCTCAGCTCGCTACGCCGTGCCGAATAATTGGACAAGGTTTTTGCGCGACCGCTGAGGCGCAAGACGGTCCCGTGGGCCGGGCAGGTGAGGGTTATATTGGCCGCATAATGCCGAGACGAGCTGCCCCGAGACCGAGAGCCCAGTCAGCGGGACGACGCGGTGCTGGTGCGTCCGAACGCGCGAGCCGGCTCTACGATTCGCTGCGCGGCATGATCGTCCGAGGACAGCTCGCGCCGGGAGCGCGGATCGTGGAAACCGAAGTCGCCGAGCGCTTCGGAGTGAGCCGAACTCCGGTACGCGCCGCGTTTCAGCGCCTGGAGCGAGAGGGCTACGTCACCGCCTCGACCACTCATCAGGCTCGAATGACGGTCGCGCCTCTGACCAGGGAAGATGTTCAGGAGCTGCTGGAGATCGTCGCCGAGCTCGAGGGTCTCGCCGCACGTAGCGCGGCGCGACTGACCGACGTCCAAAGGGAACGGCTGGCGGAAGATCTCGAGGGATTGAACGCGGACTTTCGGCGCGCAGCATCCGCGCGTGGTGCACAGCCTGGAAAGCTCTACGAGCTCGACGAAAAATTTCACCGGCGCTACGTCGAAGCTGGCGCGGGCTCTCGCCTCCGCTCACTGCACGAGGCGGTGAAGCCTCAGGCAGAACGCTACATCAGGATGTATATCGCGCTTCTGCTCGACACCGTGCCGACCGCCGGGACAGAGCACGATGCAATCATCGATGCCATCCGGACCGGGAACGCAGCCGCGGCTCAGCGCGCCGTCCAGACCAACTGGCGGCACGCAGCTGAACGGCTCACTCGTGCAATCGATGTGATGGGGGAGCAGGGGAACTGGTGAGTGCTTCGACTGCCCCTCGCCGTATGTTAACCTTGCGGAAATCTTCAACTGCCGCAGGATATGAGTACCACGAGCATCGACGGCAAACGCCGCCAGCCGACCAGCTATGAGGTGAGATCACCATGGCCACCAGAAAGACCACTGCCAACAAGAAGGCTGCTGACACCAAGAAGACTGCAACCGCCAAGAAAATCATCGCGGTAGTTGGCGCTACGGGCGCTCAGGGAGGCGGCTTGGTCCGCGCGATCCTGAACGACAAGAACGGTCCATTCGCCGTGCGTGCGATTACCAGAGACGTGAACTCTGACAAGGCGAAAGCGCTGGCGGAGGCCGGCGCCGAGGTAGTCGCAGCCGATATCGACGATATGAAGAGCCTCAAGAAAGCGTTCGAAGGCGCGCACGGCGCTTTCTGCGTCACCTTCTTCTGGGCGCACCTCAAACCGGAAAAGGAGCTATCTCAGGCCCGAAACATGGCCCAGGCGGCGAAGGATGCAGGCGTCAAACACGTCATCTGGTCAACGCTCGAAGATACGCGAAAATCGATTCCGCTCTCGGACGACCGCATGCCGACGCTGATGGGCAAGTACAAAGTTCCGCACTTCGATGCGAAGGGCGAGGCGGATGGGGTTTTCACCGAGCTACGTGTGCCAACGACGTTTCTCCTGACGTCGTTCTACTGGGACAACTTCATCTATTTCGGAATGGGTCCGAAGAAGGGCGCGGATGGCAAGCTCGCGATCACACTGCCGATGGGGAACAAGAAGCTGCCGAGCATGGCGGCAGAAGACATTGGAAAGACAGCCTACGCGATTTTCGAAGAGGGCGAGGAGATGATCGGCAAGACCGTCGGAATCGCTGGTGGACACCTGACCGGGGATCAGATGGCGAAGTCGCTGTCGAAAGCGCTGGGACAACCGGTGACCTACAACGCAGTCTCGCCGGCTACCTACCGAGCGTTCGGATTTCCGGGGGCTGACGACCTCGGCAACATGTTTCAGTTCAACAGTGAATTCGAGCAGGATTGCTGCGACGCGCGGAACATCAGCGAGACGAAGAGTCTGAATCCCGAGCTCCAGACCTTCGACCGGTGGCTCGGTGAGAACAAGTCCCGAATTCCGCTCGGATAGAAGGAGGCGGCAAGAACAGGCGCGCTAAGGCAGTCGCTCCGGGGACTTGGTCTGTTTCCTCTCGAGCGGCTGCGCTGCTCCAGCCCCGATTGCCCGCGCTCCTTCTCCTTCCGTGAAGAGTCGGGTAAGAAAGCGCTGACCTTCTCCGATCCGCTCAACTTCCACCGCTGTCGCCTCCACCGCCTGCTCCATCCGGGAGAGTCGCTCGGCAATCTCTCTCGGGAATGATGTGACGACAGCCGCACTTCTGCGCCAGATCCGTCGTGCAAGAGCAACCGACAATGGCAGGAACACGATGAGCATGAACAATCCGCCCAGCACGTAGGCGTCGTCAGGTGGACCCTCTCGGATGACACGCGGCGGCTCGACTACGGCACCAGGTATCGCCGCGGCCTGTGCAATCTGGGCGGCATTACCGGCAAGCATCTGGTCGACTGCTGAAGTTCGCGCATCGACATCCTTGAGCCTTGCCTCGAGTGCCGTTCGCTCGGGGGAACCTGCCATATCCTCGAGCTGACTGGAGATCTCCCGTCTGGTATTCTGTAGCTCGCCGAGCTGGTTGTTCAGCTCGTTGCGCTGGGCTTTGAATCCTTCATAGATAGCTGCAGCGCTCGGCGCCGACCGCGCGCCACCTGCCACTATGGGCGTTGTCCCAGGAGCAGGAGTGGTTTGTACTTTTTGAATCAAAGTGTCCTTGGAGCGGACGGTTAAGTCCCCGACCCGTGAGCCGAACCGTAGGTAAATCTACGAGGCAAGTCGAGGAATTTCTTCATCGGGCGCTAAGCTGCCGCTCTCTCGATCGTTGCCATTCGATGAGCCCTGCCACGGCCAGTGCGAGGAGAATCGCGTAGAGTCCTGCGGATAGAAGAAGATGCTTTTTCCAGAACAGGATTACGTAGCCGACGTTGACGGCGATCCAGAGCCACCAGTTCTCGAGGACCTTCCGTGCGAGCAGCCAGTTGGCGACGAGGCTCGTCGTCGAAAGGGTAGCATCGGCATAAGGAGCCGCGGCGTTGGTCCAACGGGCGAGAGCCGCGCCGACGACTAATGAGACAGCTGCGGTTCCTGCCACCCAGGCGATACGGCTTCGCCAGCTGAGCCCGACGATCGGCGCTTCGCCGTGGCCGCGTACCCCGCCTCGCGCCCAATACCACCAGCCGTAGATGTTCTGCACGACGTAAATCGGCTGGAGCCCAGCATCCGCGTAGAGGCGCGCGCGAAGGAACACGACGAGATAGGCGAGTATTCCCACGATCGCCACAGGCCAGCAGCTGATTTTTTCCTTGATCGTGAGGACAATGCCGACGAGCGTCATCACGACCGCGATGGATTCGATGGGATCCATGAGACGCCGAATGTAGCCGATAGGCTGAGTTGGCGCGCTTGGCGACCCGCGCTATATCCTTCTCTCGGGCAACGGCCGGGGGAATCGTGGCGCAGCAGCGGATATATCGGGACATAACGGAAACGATGGGCGACACACCGCTCATCCAGCTCAATCGCGTCGGACGGGATTTGCCCGCGCGCATCGTCCTGAAGCACGAAGGCTTCAACCCGTTCAACTCCGTGAAGGATCGCATCGGAGCGGCGATGATCGACGACGCGCTCCGTGACGGATCGCTTCGTTCTGGAATGATTGTCGTCGAGCCCACGAGTGGCAACACCGGCATCGGGATCGCATATGCGGCGGTGGCTCGCGGATTTCGCTGCGTGTTCACCATGCCGGAAACGATGACCATCGAGCGCAGGAACATGCTCCGCGCTCTGGGTTGCCGACTCGTGCTGACGGAAGGCCCGAAGGGAATGAAGGGCGCCATCGCGCGCGCAGAACAGATCATGGGCCGACTCGGCGATCGCGCGTGGATGCCGAAGCAGTTCGACAATCCCTCGAATCCCGCGGTGCACTATCGCACTACGGGTCCCGAGATCTGGGAAGGCACTGCCGGAGCGGTGGACATATTCGTCGCGGGCGTGGGAACGGGTGGGACGATCACTGGCGCGGGACGCTATCTGCGCGAGAAGAAGCCGGGGATTCGCATCGTGGCAGTGGAACCGGCGGAGAGTCCCGTTCTCTCGGGCGGTGAGCCGGCTCCGCACAAGCAGCAGGGGATAGGCGCGGGTTTCATTCCCGGCAACCTCGACACCAAGATCTACCAGGAAGTGATTCAGGTGACGAACGATGACGCGATCGCGACGGCACGCCGTCTGGCACGCGAAGAAGCCATCTTCGCCGGAATCTCCTCAGGCTCGATCACGTGGGCTGCTCTCAAGGTCGCTGCACGCCCGGAGAACAAAGGTAAATTGGTCGTGTCCGTGATCTGTGATTTCGGCGAGCGGTATCTGTCGAACCCGGTGTACGCCGATCTTCCGGATCCGGACTATTCGGACATAGAGAACGCGTTGGTGTGATTGGTTTGACCTTCGAGCGACTCGAAATCGGCAGGGATCGCAATGAAACCACTCCCCTTTGTCTGGCCATACGCGCTCTTTTATTGGGCGGTATACGTATGGACGTTCCTCCCCGAATGGAAGATCGTGCAGGACGCACGGAAGAGCGCCAAGCGCGCCGATTCGAAGGATCGCGGATCAATCAATTTCATAATCACCGTCCAGTGGATCGCGCTGTTCATCGCCTATCCAATTGCGTTCGTGCGAGCATGGTCCTTTCCGGAGCGCGCGCAGCTGCCACTTTTTGTCGTGGGGGTTCTAATGCTGCTCTCGGGATCGCTGCTCCGACGATACTGCTGGCGCACGCTGGGCAAGTATTTCACTGGTGATGTTCAGGCGCGACGCGACCAGCCAGTCATTCGGAGCGGGCCTTACAGGTGGGTGCGACACCCGTCGTATACCGGCGGCATGATGATGTTCATTGGACTCGGGCTCACGCTCGGGAGCTGGGTCAGTGTGGCGCTCCTTACAATCGCGACGATTGCGGCCTATGGCTACCGCATCGTCGTTGAAGAGCGTGTGCTCCTCGACACGATCGGTGAGCCGTACGAGAGTTACATGAAGGAG
>DASZZU010000278.1:0-5186 GCA_035544855.1 Gemmatimonadaceae bacterium
TTGTACCGGTAACTCTCCAGACCGCGCGAGTCTCGCGCGCAACGATTCGCCTTCGATAAACGGCATCGTGTAGTACGGGAGTCCATCACTGATGCCCGCTGCGAGGACAGGCACGATGTGCGGGTGCTGCAGCTTCGCCGCGAGCTGGATCTCGCGACGGAACCGCTCAACGTTGACCGTTGCGGCGAGGTCGGGCGGCAAAACCTTAACCACGACTTTCCGGCCGAGCGAAGTCTCTTCAGCGAGGAAGACCCGTGACATGCCGCCACCGCCCAGCTCGCGCTCGAGGGTGTAGTTACTGCCGAGGGTCTGTTGGAGGCGGTCCTTGAGATCGGTCAGGAAATCTCCGTCTGGGGCGCTCTAACTTAGGGTCGCACAATCTTAAGGACAACATTTGTTCTGCCGATCCCCGACCTTCGACTCGCGCGCTCGCTCTTCGCCTAGCACGTTCGGCCACGATTCCATACGTTAGTTTATGACCATCTGTCCGCGCCCGCGATGAGCGTAAAAGAGCAGCTGGAACGCGGACTGAACGGCCGATACACACTCGACCGTGAATTGGGCGAGGGTGGGATGGCGGTCGTATTTCTCGCCCACGACCTCAGGCACGATCGGCCCGTCGCGCTAAAGGTTTTGAAGCCAGAAATCTCCGCTGAAGTTGGCGCCGAGAGATTCCTGCGCGAAATCAAGCTCGCCGCGAGGCTGACTCACCCGCACATCCTTCCTGTCTACGACTCCGGTGAAGCCGAAGGCCTCCTCTTCTATGTGATGCCCAACATGGAAGGCCAATCACTTCGGGAGCGACTTGACCGTGAGCGTCAACTTCCGCTTGAAGTAGCGCTGCGCGTCGCACGAGAGGTCGCATCCGCCCTGGACTACGCACACCGGCAACACGTGCTGCATCGCGACGTAAAGCCCGAGAACATCCTGTTCAACGAAGGGAACGTCATGCTCGCCGATTTCGGGATCGGGAAAGCGCTCAGCGGCGGAAAATCAATTACACAAACCGGAATGTTCGTTGGCACCCCATCCTACATAAGCCCCGAGCAGGCAGCGGGAGAGACCAGTCTCGATGGCCGGACTGATCTCTACTCCCTCGGATGCGTGCTGTACGAGATGCTTGCGGGTGAGCCGCCGTTCACCGGGCCGACGGCTCAAATCATTATCTCAAAACGCTTCGTATCGCCTATTCCGAAGGTGCGGGCCGCACGCGATGTACCCGAGGCAATTGACGATGCAGTTACCCGCGCGCTCGCACGAACGCCCGCGGATCGCTTCGCCTCAGCCGCGGATTTCCTCGAAGCCCTTACGGTTTCCCGCGACAGCGCAAAAAGCACTCTGGGAACCCCTCCAGACGCGCAAAAAGCGCCTCCACGTCCAAAAGCGATCGCGGTCCTGCCGCTCGCCAACATGAGCGCCGATCCGGAGAACGAGTATTTCAGCGATGGGATGACGGAAGAAATCATTAACGTTCTTGCAAAGGTGCCCGGTTTGCACGTCGCGTCGCGAAGCTCGTGTTTTTCTTTCAAGGGCAAGACGGTGGACATTCGAGAAGTCGGTGAGAAGCTAGGCGTGTCGACAGTAGTCGAAGGAAGCGTGCGCAAGATTGGAAACCGCATCCGCATCACCGCCGAGCTTATCAACGTCGAGAACGGCTATCACCTATGGTCGGAAACCTACGATCGCCAACTCGAGGATGTATTCGCCATCCAGGACGAGATCGCGCGAGCGATTGTGGAGGCGCTCAAGGTGAGGCTGTCTGGCGATAATGAACAACTTGTCGTACCGGCCAAGAATCTCGAGGCGTACAATCTCGATCTGAAGGCGCGCTACCTCTATCACCGGGGCGGCGAGACAAGCCTGAAGAAAAGCCTCGATTTCTGCCAGCAAGTGCTCCTGCTCGAACCAGGCTACGCTCGTGCCTACGCAACGATGGCCGATTGCTGGTGTCGCCTGGCGGACGATTTTGTCGCGCCGGATGACGCGTATCCTCGCGCCAAGGCCGCAGCGACGAGGGCATTGCAGCTGGAGCCTGATCTACCAGAGGCCTTGACCTCACTTGGCAAGATACTCGGGTGGTACGAGTGGGATTTCGCGGGTGCCGAACGGACGCTACGCCGCGCCGTCGCTCTCAGCCCAAATGATGGAGACGCACACTACGGCCTCGCCAGCGTGCTGCCCACCGTCGGTAAGCTCGGCGAGGCGATCACGGTGATGCGACGAGCGCTGGAACTGGACCCGCTTGACCCGACGTACAGCCGTTGGATCGCCCGCTTTCTGTTCTATGCAGGAGACTACTCGGCGGCGATTGCTCAGGGCGAGAAGATCGTGGAACTTGGCGAGGAATATTTTCTTCCTTATCTCGATATCGGCTCCGCTCACCTCGCTCAAGGTCATCCCGAGCTGGCGTTGGAATGGTATCGCAAAGGGCAGATGATGGCCTCGAGCGTGCGCTCCTACGATGCCTTCATTGTTCGCGCCCTGGCCGAGCTGGATCGTCGTGATGAAGCCGAGGAGATTCTCGTGCGGCTGGAGCGGGAATCGAAGGAACACTACGTGCGGCCTGAATACATGGCTATGGGTTATGGCTGGCTTGGCGACCTGGACCGCGCGTTTGGATTTCTCGAACGAGCATTTCAAATGCGGTCAGCGGGGCTCATTTTCCTCCACGTGGATCCGGGCTACAAACCGCTGCGGGGCGATCCGCGGTTCGATCAGTTGGTAAAACGGATTGGGCTTAAGTAACGGCGTTTTGGCTTCACGATCAGCTACTAGGGCGAGTCCACTAACCCGTTACATCGCCTGCGCGATCGCCTGGAAGCGGGGCGTGGCGCGTATCGAATCAAGATCGGTGTCGTGTTCCAGCCACTCCTTGTGGCCGAATCCCTTGTCGACCGAGGTCTCCAGACTCGAGAGTGCTTCCTCCGACATGCCGAGGAGGGAGTAGGCACAGGCGATGTTGTACAACATCCCTGAATCCTCGGGATCGATCGCCAGCGAGCGGCGGATGTAATCGATTGTCCGGTCCCGATCGCCGGCCTTTGCCAGAATCGTGGCGCCCAGATTGGTCGCCCTGGCGTCGTCGGGGTTGAGCTCGAGCCTTTCTTCTACGAGCTTGAGCGCTCGCTGGGCCGCTGCTTCCGCCTCGGCCTCGAGGCCCATGTCGTGGAGCACTGATGACAGGAAACTCGGAGCCAGGAAATCCTCCGGCCGGAGCAGCGACGCCCTCTCGAACATTTTCGCGGCCTCAGCATTCCGGCCCTGCGACTTCAGACCTCGCGCATAGAAGTACGCGGCTTCGTAAAGCTTGGGGTCGAGTCGCATAGCGGTCTCGAACTCCCTCTCAGCTTCGTCGAATTTCTTTGTGAGCGAGACCGCGATCCCGCGCGCCACGTGAGCCTCAGCCAGATCGGGCTCCAGCTCCAGCGCCTTGCTGCTGGCGATGTCCGCCTGCCGCAGGTTGAACTCGCGGGCGTCCCAGTATGTGTAGAGCATCGAGCACGAGTCGGCGACCCCCGCGTGGGCGAGCGCATATTCCGGATCGATCTCGATCGCGCGATTGAACATTTGCCGGGCGTATTCGACGCTCTTGCGCCGCCATTGATGGAAGTACTGCCGCCCGCGGAGATAGTAGTCGTACGCCTGAACATTCACGGTGCGCGCTTTTTCTATTGCCTTCTTCTCGCCCTCGGTGAGAATCACGCGCAGCGCTTTCACGATCGCCTGCGAGATGTCATCCTGGATCGCGAAAACATCCTCCAGCTCGCGGTCGTAACGCTCCGACCAGAGGTGATATCCGTCCGCGACGTTCACGAGCTGAGCGGTGATGCGGAGCTTATTGCCCATCTTCCGGACGCTCCCCTCGAGCACGGTCGATACCTTGAGCTTCCGGCCGATCTCACCGATGTCCTCGTTCTTTCCCTTGAACGCGAATGACGATGTCCGCGATGCCACCCTCAG
Source organism: Gemmatimonadaceae bacterium (assembly GCA_035544855.1). Taxonomy (GTDB): domain Bacteria; phylum Gemmatimonadota; class Gemmatimonadetes; order Gemmatimonadales; family Gemmatimonadaceae; genus UBA4720. The sequence continues at coordinate 3,961 of DASZZU010000278.1, forward strand.
TGACTGGACCTTCGTCAGCGCGTTGATGATCTCCTCCGCCATTCCGTCGGTGAAGTACTCGTTGTCCGGGTCAGCGCTCATGTTGGCGAAAGGGAGAACCGCCACGGATTTGGCCGCCGATACGGCCGGCTGCGGCATCGTCTGGGTATCCGTAGGTGTGTCCAGACTGCTCGAGCTCAGCGCCTGGGCGAACATCGCGGCGGTCTTGTAGCGGCTCGAGGCATCGGTGGACATCGCCTTGAATAGGGCGCGCTCCACATTTTCCGGCACACTCCCCCGGAGCTCGCGTATGCGCTTCGGTACCTCCGTGAACCGCTTTGAGAGAATCGCCTGCGCCGTTGGTCCGCTGAAGGGCCGCTGGCCCGCCAGCATTTCGTAGAGAACACAGGCCAGACTGTATTGGTCGCTTCTACCATCGAGCTGTGTCTCGCCTGCCGCCTGCTCCGGGCTCACGTAGGCGGGAGTGCCCACCATCATCCCCGTCTGCGTCAGAGTAACGGTCTGCGTCCCGGCCACACTCACTGCCTTGGCGATCCCGAAGTCCATCACCATCGCCTCGCCCTCGTAAAGCATCACGTTCTCGGGCTTGATATCCCGGTGCACCACGTTTTGCCGGTGGGCGTAGTCGAGCGCGGACGCCACCGCCCGCGCGTGGTGAATTGCCTCGTCGACGGGCAGTTGTTGTTGGCGATCGAGTCTCTCGCGAAGCGACTCGCCCTCGACGTAAGGCATCACGTAGTAAAGAAGACCCTCGACTTCACCCGAATCGAAGAGCGGCAGGATGTGCGGGTGATTGAGCCGGGCGGCGACCCTGATCTCACGGAGGAACCGGTCGGGGCCGAGCGAGGCCGCGAGCTCGGGGTGCAGCACCTTGAGCGCGACCACACGGTCGTGCTTGGAGTCCTGCGCGAGATAAACCGTAGCCATTCCGCCACGCCCGAGCTCGCGATCGACGGTATAAGTCGACGCAAGGACTTCGCGGATACGCTGGATTGGGAGTGTCACGTGAGGGGCGCCTGGCTGCCGAATTCCTGGAAGGATGTGTCGGGCTACGACCAATGTAGGGAGCCGCCCTACGGAATCGTAGTCCCCTGTGTCGCCCACACCTGCCAGCGACCATCGCGCTTGATGAAGACATCGGTGAAGCGCGCGCGCCGATCCATCGGCTTGCCGTGAGCATCGCGTCCCACGAAGTGGTTGACGCTAGTGACGACGGCGGTGTTCCC
>DASZZU010000279.1:0-2086 GCA_035544855.1 Gemmatimonadaceae bacterium
TCGATAAGCGGCGGCCAGCAGTGCCTCCAGCGCTGGCGTCGCTCATCATGCGCTCGCTCGAGAAGCACGCCGCGGATCGTCCGCAGTCTGCGGGTGAGATGCTCGCCGAGCTAGAGGCGGCCGTTACCCCGAGCGGCGCGATGGTTCCAACCGCGATGCGACCCGCTGTCGTGCGCAAGCGATCGAAGCGAGGAATGCTGGTGGCTACCCTAGTGCTTGGGATCCTGCTCGTAGCGGGTGCTATTTACGCATACGGTTCTCGGCGTCAACCGGGGAGTGGTAATGCGGACGCATCCGCACAGTCAGCGAACGACCCAATCAACGCTGTCGCGGTGATTCCATTCGCCAACACAGGGGGAAATCCCCAAGATGAGTACTTCTCCGATGGAATGACCGACGAGCTGGCTCATGCGCTCTCTCGTCTTCCACGACTGAGAGTTGCAGGCCGGAGTTCTTCCTATGCATTTAAGGGCAAGAGCTTACCTGCTCAGGAAATCGGCAAGGCGCTGAGCGTTTCCGCTGTCGTTGAAGGCAGCATCCGCCGCTCGGGACAACGTCTGCGAGTAATTGTGCAGCTGACAAGCGCGCGGAACGGTCAAGTGATGTGGTCCGACACTTTCGAGAGCACTGCGAGCGACCTCTTTCAGGTACAGGACGATTTCACGAAGGCGATAGTAGGGGCGCTGACTCCGGCGCTCGGTGTCAAAGCCGCCGTAGACGCCGCGAGTACCAGCCGCGGAACTGACGATCAGGCGGCGTACGAACTCTACCTCAAGGGCAGATTCTTCTTCGCGAAGAGAGGATCATCCGGGGTTAGGCGCGCGATCACTTACTTCAGCGAGGCAGCGACAAAGGATCCAAAGTTCGCGCGTGCTCGAGCGGGAATCAGCATGGCGTACGGCGTCCTGGGATTCTTCGAGGCGGCGGCGCGGGATTCGGCCGACTCGCGCGCGTTGAAGAACGCCGAATTAGCAGTGGCTCTGGACTCCTCGCTGGGAGATGCGCACCTGGCCCTCGCCAATGCATTAACCAATTACACGCGCCTCAAAGATGCCGACGTGGAGTATCAACGCGCGTTGAAGCTCCAGCCGGAAGATGCGACGACGCACCAGTGGTATGGAGACAATCTCTTAATACTCGGCCGAGTGAGAGAAGCTCTCGCAGAGGAGCAACACGCGGCCGCACTTGATCCTCTATCGCCGATCATCGCGTCCGAAGTCGCCTTGGCGCTGCACGACAGTCGGCGGTTTCAGGAAGCGATTGCAGCAAGCCAGCGGGCCATAGAGCTCGACTCCACATTGGCGGTCGCCCAACAGCAGCTGGGCATCGATTATGTATTCGCCGGTCATGCGGAGAAGGGTGTGCAGGTGTTGGAACGGAGCTACGCTCGCGAGCCCGGCCAGTTCGGGACCCGCGGAAACCTGATCTTCAGCTACGCCGCAAGCGGGCGATGGGCTGATTTCAGCAGACTCTATCACGACCTGTCTCGCAAATCCGCACAAGTTGCTGACTACAACCTGCTGCTTGCGCATTTGGCAGTGGGTGACCGGCAAAAAGCGCTTGACGTCTTCGATCAGTTGACGCGACACGGTTTGGCGGGAATTCCTTACGGTTGTGATCCTGAATTTGACCTGCTGCACAATGAGCCGCGCTTCCTTGCGGTCATCCACCGTTTTGGAGCGGGACTGTGCCCCGTGACGACGGCGTGGCCGATCAAGCCGCCTCCAGCGGATTTCGCTTTGAAGCAATGAGCGATCTCAAAGACCAACTTCAACGCACACTGGCGGGGACCTACACGCTCGAGCGAGAGCTGGGCGGTGGCGGCATGTCACGGGTCTTCCTCGCTGAAGAGACTTCGCTCGGACGGAAAGTCGTAGTAAAGGTGCTGCCGCCCGATCTCGCTGCGACCGTAAATGTCGAGAGATTCCGGCGCGAGATACAGCTGGCGGCGAAGCTGCAGCACCCGCACATCGTGCCTGTCCTCGCAGCGGGCATCAGTGATGGACTCCCGTACTACACGATGCCGTTTATCGAAGGCGAATCGTTGCGCGCGAGACTCGCGCGGTCTGGAGAGTTACCGGTACAA
>DASZZU010000280.1:0-5231 GCA_035544855.1 Gemmatimonadaceae bacterium
CCCTACGATGAGCGTGTTGAAAACGGCATCACGATCGAGCAGACACGTGGGATCAGTCCGGACGACCGATTCGTCGAGAAAACGATTCGGCTGCGCGAACGCGGCAAGGAATACATCGAGCGGGTGCGGCTCCTGACTCCCAGAGATCTTGAACGAATGCTCGAAGTTGCGGGATTCGCCATCTTGGCCCGCATAGGCGATTATGCTGGTGCGCCGTGGTCCGAGGCTTCGCCGCGCACCATTCTTTTTGCGAGTCGCCGGTGAACGCTCCACGCGTGATCACTCAGCCGCTTTCCGGGAATTCGCTCGCAGCCGCGGCAATGGCTGGCACAGCCCCGGCCGGATGGTACGAGCCGCTGCCGCGAGATGCGAAGTCGTGGCGAGAGCGGCTGCAATCGGTGAGATCTGAATTCGGCGGCGATTGGCTCGAGAAATTGTCTCCCGCCTTCGACGCGACGGGGAAAGCGAAGGAGAGACTCGAGGCAGCTGCAAGCGGGCGAGGCGTGGTCGTGACGACTGGCCAGCAGCCGGGACTCTTCGGCGGACCGGTGTACACGCTCTCGAAAGCGCTGAGCGCGCTTGCTTTCGCGGATTCACTACAGGAACTCACCGGCGTTCCGGTCGCGCCGGTGTTCTGGGCAGCCACCGATGACACCGACTTCCGGGAGGCAAGCAGCACGATCGTCTCCGTTCCAGGAGGCGCGCAGCTCCTGCGCTTCGATCACGCTGCGCCTCTCGGGCTCCCGATGGCCGCGATGCCGCTGGGAGACCTGTCCGCGCAGCTCGAAGCTCTCAAGCACGCGGTGGGTTCGGCGATCGATCCCACGCCGATCGAGCTGCTCGAGCGGTTCTACACACCGGACGCTACCGTTGGGTCAGCGTATGTGTCTTTCCTCCGCGCGTTATTCGCCCCCCTTGGCATCGCAGTGATCGACGCGTCGCATCCCGCAACTCGAGCAGCTGCGAAGCCTGTGTTGACCAAGGCTCTAGAGCGGGCGAGCGGGATTGCCGACTCCGTAACCGCACGCAACCACGAGATCGAATCGGCGGGATTTACACCGCAGGTGCAGGACGTTCCCGGGTTGTCACTGGTATTCAGCTCATCGTCTGGCAGCCGCAAGCGGATTCCGATCAAGGCCGCGGCGAAGCAAGCGAGCTCAGACGATCTCGGGCCGAACGTGTTGCTGCGACCGGTCGTCGAGCGGGCGATTCTTCCGACCGCGACCTATATCGGTGGTCCCGCCGAGATCGCCTACTTCGCGCAAATCGGACCGATCGCCGAGGCGCTCGAAGTCGCCCGACCGGCAATTCTCCCTCGCTGGTCGTGCATGATCATCGAGCCGCACGTAGAAAAGATTCTGGAAAAGCTGTACCTGTTGCCGGAAGACTTTCGCGACCCCCACGAGGTCGAAGCACGGGTTGCGCGTGCACGGCTGCCGAAGCCCGTCATCGAGGAGCTGAACGCGACGCGCGCAGCACTCAACGAGCGCCTCGATGCACTCAGCGAAGCCGTTGTAGAAGAACGTGCACCTGTCAGTCCGGCCGTGACGGGCGGACTGCGAGCGAATCTGCTGCGACGATTGGACCGATTTGAACGGCGGCTGATTGCCGCCGCGAAACGAGAGCACGCCGATATCATGCACGAGATCGCCACTGCGCGCGGATCACTCTACCCGCTCGGCAAGCCACAGGAACGTAGTCTGAACTTCGTGCCGCTTGTCGCGCGATATGGCGCGATCCTCAAGCAGGAAATGCTGGCCGAAGCGCGAGAACACGCGCGACGACTTTTGGGCGGGAGGCAAGAAACTTCGCGCTCGCTCAAAGAGCCCGTGTCGTTGCGGGGTCGCTCTTGACCGACGAAGGGGAAACGGAACCCAAGAATCGCTCGCTTCCCGAGTTTCTTTCGCCGGAGGCCGACGAAGTAACCGAAGCGGCACCGCCGATCGAACGGCGGGCGACGCCGCGGACTACGAGCCGCGCGTTCGACAGATCAAAGGGCGCGGCGTTTCTGGTGGGCTCGGGAATTTTATTGAGTCGTCTGGCCGGCCTGATCCGCCAGACAATGATGGCCCGCTACCTGGGCGCGGATCTGGCCGCCGACGCGTTCAACGCTGCTTTCAGAATACCGAACATGCTACAGAATCTGTTCGGAGAGGGAGTGCTCTCGGCCTCGTTCATTCCGGAATACGCGGGCCTGCTCGGGAAAGGAGATGAGGAGGAAGCAACGAGGCTGGCCGGCGCGGTTGCCGGTATGCTCGCGCTCGTCGCGGGGGTCATCGTTCTCCTTGGAGTGCTCACGGCTCCTTGGCTCGTCGCAATCATCGCGAACGGATTCACTGGTGAAAAACGCGAGCTGACGGTACGGCTAACGCGAATCCTTTTTCCGGGGGCGGGTCTTCTCGTCTTCTCGGCATGGTGTCTGGGCATTCTAAACAGCCACCGCCGGTTCTTCATGTCATACACCGCGCCGGTGCTGTGGAATCTGGCGATGGTGTTGACGCTGGTGATCTTCCATAAGGGGCATACGCAGATTCAGCTGGCGACCTATCTCGCCTATGGGTCCGTCGTAGGAAGCGCTCTGCAGTTTGCGGTGCAGCTCCCGCAGGTTGTGAAATACGCGCGCGGAATCAGGCCACGGCTGACCGCGGCTGCCGAAAGCGTCCGCAACGTTTTCCGTAATTTCGTTCCCGCATTCGTGGGCAGAGGTGTGGTGCAGCTCAGTGCGTACGTCGACGCGTGGCTGGCGAGTTATCTGGGAAATGGAGCAGTCTCGTCGTTCACCTACGCGCAAGCCATCTACGTTCTGCCGATAAGCCTTTTTGGAATGGCGATCTCCGCAGCGGAGCTGCCGGCGATGTCGCGAGCCGTAGGAACGACCGCCGAAATCGCTGCGTATCTGCGCGGACGCCTGAGCGATGGGCTGGATCGTATCGCCTACTTCATCGTTCCTAGCGCGGTCGCACTGCTCGCATTGGGGGATCTCATCGTGCATCTGTTGTTTCAGGGCGGCCGGTTTCAGGGTGGCGAGACGATTTGGGTGTGGCAAATACTCATCGGCTCGACCGTTGGACTCCTCGCGTCGACGATGGGCCGGTTGTATTCATCCACTTTTTACGCCATGCGCGATACGAAGACGCCGCTCCGCTTCGCTGTCGTTCGTGTCGTTCTGACCACGCTACTCGGCTATTTGTTCGCGCTGGTTCTGCCTGGTCTGCTCGGCGTCGACAGAAAGCTCGGCGCCGCAGGTCTTACTGCATCGGCGGGATTAGCCGGGTGGGTGGAGTTCTACCTGCTGCGGCGCGAGATGGACAATCGGATCGGTCGGACGCGTCTTATCCCGTCGCGCATGGCGCAGCTGTGGGCAGCGGCGGCGGTCGGCGCGGCCATTCCGTGGGCGTACAAGCTCATCACCGACCGCGGAGCACCGATCCTTACAGCGCACGAGAACGCCGTCCCCTCGAAGCTGATAGCGTTCATCCTGCTCGCCGTTTATGGGCTGACTTACGTGGGCATCACTGGAGCGTTCGGGATTCCCGAGGCCAAAAACGTCATCGATCGAGGCCGGCGACTGCTGCGACTTCCGTTTCGTACGCGGTGAACGTGTCTTTTCGCGCGTGGTATAATTACACATGCTCCCCGTTCCTTACGCTGTAGCCGCAAAGCTGCCCCATCTTCCAGAAGGACCTGGTGTCTATCTCTGGAAGGGAAGGGACGGGAGTACCCTCTACGTGGGCAAGGCAAAGCGCCTGCGCTCGCGGGTGCGCAGCTACTTCGCCAATGATCAGCTCGAGAGCCTAAAGACTCGGCACCTCGTCGGCCTCATTGCCGACCTCGACACGATCGTCGTGCCCAGCGAGGCACACGCGCTCATTCTCGAAGCGAACCTGATCAAGGAATACCGGCCTCGCTTCAACATCGCCCTGCGCGATGACAAGTCGTACCCCTACATCAAGGTCACGGTACAGGAGCCGTTTCCGCGCGTCCATGTGACTCGGCGGCTGGAAGACGACGGCGCGAGCTACTTTGGCCCCTATACCGACGTCGGCGCGATGCGTCGCGCGCTGAACGTGGTGAAGCGAATCTTCACGGTGCGGAGCTGCAACTACGACATGCCGGCACAGATGCCGGAACGGCCGTGCCTCGACTACTACATCAAGCGGTGCAAGGCGCCCTGCATTCTTGCGCAATCACAGCAGGACTACCGCTCGATGATCGACGAGGTAGTGCTCTTCCTTTCGGGGAGGCCCGACGAGGTGATCCGTCGGGTGACGGAGCGGATGGATCTCGCCGCGGAGCAGCTGGACTTCGAGCGGGCCGCCGAGCTGCGCGATGCGCTCCATCACCTGGAGCGCATGGAGGAGCCAACCGTCGTTCTCGAGGTGGAGGGCGGCGATCGCGATGTGATTGGGTACGCGCGTGACGGAGACGATGCATGCGTTACGGTTCTGAGGATCCGGGGCGGTAAGCTGCTATCTCGTGAGTACCGCTTTCTCGAGAATATCGACGGAGAGGAGGACAGCGACGTCATGACCGTCTTCCTCGCCGGCAGCTATGTGAGCATGCAGGAAAAAGCTCGCCAGGTGCTGCTGCCATTCGACTTCCCGGATCGGGAGCTTATCGAGCAGGCGTTGCCGGACAACAAGATCCTTATTCCACAGCGGGGTCCGCGCCGCGATCTGATCGCCCTGGCGGAGCAAAACGCTCGTCACCTGCTCGAGGAGCTCAAGCTTTCGTCCATGGAGGCCGAGGAACGGGCGGGCGATCCGGTCTACGAGCTCGGAAGGGAATTGGGACTTCAGCGCATTCCGCGGTCGCTGGTCTGCTTCGACATCTCGACGACCCAGGGAACCGATACGGTAGGTTCCTGCGTGTGGTTCGAGAACGCTCGCCCGAAGCGTTCGGAATACCGGAAGTTCAAGGTGAAAACGGTCGAAGGCACCGACGACTTCGCCTCGATGCACGAGGTCGTTTTCCGCTACTTCGAGCGGCGCGTCAAGGACGAAAAGCCTCTGCCCGATCTGATCGTCATCGACGGCGGCAAAGGTCAGCTTTCTGCCGCGCATGCGGCGCTCGCGGAGTTGAGGCTCACTGACCGACCCCTCATCAGTCTAGCCAAGCGGGAAGAGGAGATCTTTATCTGGGGCCGCGAGGAGCCGCTAAAGCTCTCACGCCGGTCACCCGCGCTTCGCCTCCTTCAGCAGGCGCGCGACGAGGCGCACCGCTTCGCAGTG
>DASZZU010000281.1:0-2193 GCA_035544855.1 Gemmatimonadaceae bacterium
TGCTTGATCACCAATTCACGATCGACAAGACCAACGCGCTCTACATCCCGGTCAAGCCGAAAAAGGGCGTGACGACCGCGGATGCTCAGGAAGCGGTGACGATCGCGCTGCGCGAGATGCGGCGCCTCCACCCCGCTGACAAGAACAACTTCGATCTCATCACTCAGGACCAGATCCTCGACACCTTCAACAAGATCACCGGAGTATTCTTTCTGGTGATGATCGTGCTCTCTAGCGTAGGTCTGCTCGTCGGCGGAATCGGTGTGATGGCGATCATGATGGTGTCGGTCACGAGTCGCACCAGGGAGATCGGGATCCGGAAAGCACTCGGCGCTACGCGGCGCGAGATTCTGTTTCAGTTTCTGATCGAAGCCGCGACTCTGACGGGGCTTGGTGGAGTTCTCGGGATACTCATCGGACTGGCGTTCGGGCGCATTGCCACTCTCGCGATGAAGATCGACGCCGCCGTTCCAATGGGTCTCACGATCATCGCAGTGATGGTGTCGGTGAGCATCGGCTTGATATTCGGGATGCTTCCGGCGCGGAGGGCGGCCAAGCTCGATCCGATCGACGCGTTGCGCTACGAGTAGCTCTGGCGGGCGAGCCGTATCCCGTTGGGCTGGGCTCGCGTAACTTTCCCGAATGACGCGCGTAGACGTCCTCGCAATCGCAGCCCATCCAGATGACATCGAGCTCATCTGCGGCGGAACGCTCATCCGCGCACAAATGCTCGGGAGAAAGACCGGCATTCTCGATCTCGCCGCGGGCGAGCTGGCCAGTCGCGGCACCCCCGAGCTCCGCGCGAAGGAGGCGGCGAAGGCGGCGAAGGTGATGGGCGTGAGCGTGCGCAAGAATCTGGGCCTTCCCGACGGTGGCATTACGAATACGCCGGAGACGCGCGCAATGGTCGCGGTCGTAATAAGGCAACTTCAACCAAGTGTCGTGATCACCCACTCGCTCCACGGACGACACCCGGACCATCCGATCGTAGCACAGCTCGTGCGCGATGCGTGCTTCGTCGCTGGACTAAAGCTGGTCGAGCAGGGAATCCCGCCTCACCGGCCGAGGAAGGTCATTCACGCTCTGTCTTTTCGCGAAGACAATCAGAAGCCAACCTTCGTTGTCGACATCAGCGAATCGTTCGAGAAGAAGCTCGAGGCGATTGGATGCTACGCGTCCCAATTCGGTGAAGCGGTGCAGGCTGGCGAGGTGTATCCGAATGGCGAGCCGCTTCACGATCTGATCCGCCATCACGCCGCGCACTACGGGTCGCTCATCCGCTGCCGGTACGGAGAGCCGTTCTATACTACGGAGACCATGCGCGTGGAGGATGTCGCCGCGGTCGAGGTGGCGACCTTTTGACGGAGAAAGGCCGGAAAGCCCCGTCATCCGGGTCGGCGAAACGATCGGCGGGAGAGGTGACGTATCCCTCGTATCTCGCCCTCGACGAGCTGCTCCAATTACAGCGGCCCCGCTCGAACCCAGTGCACCCCGACGAGCTCCTTTTCATCATCGTCCACCAGGCCAGCGAGCTCTGGTTCAAGCTCATTCTTCACGAGCTCGATGCGCTCATCGGCCTTATGGAGGCGAAGGACACCCTCGGCGCTCTCACTTCCGTGCGCAGAGTAAATGCCCTGGTTCACATCGTCACCGGCCAGCTCTCCGCATTGGAGACTCTTCCGCCACAGCGCTTCGCACAGTTCCGCGGGTACCTCGGCACATCGAGCGGCTCACAGAGCGTGCAGTTTCGCACCATCGAGGCAAAGTCAGGAATGCGCGACGAGCACTTTCTTCGGGTCCTCAAGCAGCACGGCGAGATTCCGACGCTGGTCAAGGAAGCGCTCGAGAAGCCGACCCTGCAGCAGTTGTTCGACGATCTGCTGATAGCGCACAACGTGACGCTCGAACAGATCTACTCGGAAGCGCATCAGCGTCCGCTGCAGATGCTGGCGGAGGGATTGCTCGAGTACGAACAGGGTTTCGCGATGTGGCGCTTTCTGCACGTCCAGCTCGTCGAGCGTATCATCGGACCCGCCACGTCTGGCACCGGCGGCACGCTTGGCTCCAAATACTTGCAGAAAACGATCTCCCAGCGGTTCTTCCCCAAGCTGTGGGAAATCAGGAGCAAGTTCTTCAAGGGTTGACGGTTGGACGGACGCAGTGGAAGAACCTTACGTAATTGTGGCTATGCCC
>DASZZU010000282.1:0-4270 GCA_035544855.1 Gemmatimonadaceae bacterium
TGATCCCGCTCCCACCACCGGTGATGACGGCGGTTTTTCCATCGAGCACTTTCTTTTCGAATACTTCCGGCATCGGCGCTCCATCGGCATTCTCGTAGAGAACCGCAAACCTATAGTTCGCGCGAGAGTGCTGAAAGTGGCAGAGCCTCCTCCGCCACCATCTCGATGAGGAGCCCGCATAACTCGTTGTCTCCGCATACGAAAAACCCCGCATCCTTTCGGATACGGGGCTAGCTACTGGTGGCTCACCCGTCCTACAAGCTCAGCCAGTAGCTCTCATCGTGAGCTGGAGACAAATCCAGGCTTTAACTCTTAGACCCACCATACGCACCAAAGGTTGAAAAGGTTTAAAAAAAGTTTCTAGAGCCGTGGTCGGGGGGTCTGACCAGTGGCGGAGCGGTCTATGTTCGGCTAGAGCGCGGTCAGGGCGGCCATCCACACGATCCCAGACCGAGAGCTCAGCCGTTGCGCCGCTTCCGGGTCGTAACCAGTGGCAAATCGCCGGTCGAGGAGAAGAGCTGCTCCACGGCAGCTTCCGAAATCGCAGCAACGGTTTCTCTGCTGAGCGAGAGCTTCGTGGATCCCCCAGCCGGCGTCTCGGCGATGAGTCCCACCGCCCGCAGCACCTGCACGTGATGCGTGATTGTCGGCTTCGAGACCCTGAGACTGCGCGCGAGCTCCGCGGACGTCGTTGGGCTCCGGGCGAGAATTGACGCGATCGCGTAGCGGGTCGTATCACCGAGGGCTCGGAACATCGACTCGGCGTTTATCGACGAACGCGAACCGACCGTGCTCGTGCCAATGCCAATGTCCACTGCACCCGCCGCTATTCGGTTGGCAGCGGTGGCGTCACGCAGGATTGGGAAATAGAGGCTGACACGTCCAGTCCTGGTCTCGTATTTCGCCCACCAGCGTCGCGTGTTGAATGCTGATGGAATTATGAAGCAGCGATCGATGTGGTCGTACGCGATGGATGCGCCGCTCTTCGGACGAAGCTCTCTCGCCTTAGCATCAAAACTCACCGGCAGCTTGAGCTCCCTGGCCAATTCTTCGAGTGGTGCTTCCTCCTCCAGATCCCTCATGCGAAATGAATCCGCGCGCATCTCCGGCTCGAGCGCGGACCAATCCCGCCGGAATCCGGTCTGCCAGAATCGCTCAAGTACGAGGGCGAGCTCGTCGCGGAATGTTTCGGGGTGCGATAGAAGCATGGTCATCGCCTTCGCCGCATCCGAGCTCGCATCGTAAGGACGCAATCCGAAATAGCCTATCAGCTCGGCGCTATCCGATTTCTCGTTGGCGACGACCTGACGAAGGCTTTTCTTTCCACCCACCAGCGCTCGAACGGTCGCGACGTCGTGAAAAATTCCGGAGAGGATATTCGACTTGAGATCCTCCAAAGGCATTTGGCGGAGGTTGGAGACGATCTCGTCGAACGTCATTTCGCCGAGCGTTCGCTGCAGAGAGTCGGCGAATAGCGGCCAGAAGAGCGGCACCGGCGCGACTCGCTTCGCAACGCGCTCGAAGTCGCGGGGAAGGCGCACGAGCGCTCGCTCTCTCCACCGTTCGAGTACGGACGGCGCACTATTCGTCAACGTATACAGCGCGTAGAAGACGTCGAATCGCGGCGTTACCGCAAATGCTACTGGAAAAGGGCGATCGCTCGGCATGTTAGCTAAGAACCTAACGGGTGTTTCCCCTGTCCGACACCTCCCCCTGACTGAGTCGTGCGGAGTCTACTCGCCTCTCGGTCGCCTCACCGCGAAGATTCCATTGGTCATGTCGATGCGAACGACGCCGCTGTTCCAGACGTCGCCGCCCAGAACTCCATCGAGAGACGCGAGAACCTGATAAACCGGCGCCCGCACTACCGCGCCCTTGAACAATAAGGGGAATCCACGCACGAGGACGCGGAGATCGGGGAGCACTGGCGCGCGCAGGGAGATCTCGCCGCCCAGGCCGCCCACGCGTCGACTCTCTACTCTTGCCGCTTGGAGCTGCAGCTTGTCGAGCAGCGTCTCGGTCACGAACGTCAGCTGCGCCCCGGTGTCCAGTCCGAAGTGCAAGGGGATTCCGTCGGTGCTGGTGACTCGCACCACCGGAAGACCGACCCAGAACATGTTGCGATCCGCGATGTGGCGCGAAGTTGCCGGGTTCCGGAGATGCAGCGTGCCTTCGCCGTAATCCACCTCGAGGTCGAGCTGGCGGACGATGTCGAAGCCGATGATTCCATCGATCTTGACCTGCGGACCTTGATCGATCGGCTTGGGCTCGCGCATCTGCATCATCGATTCGGCGACGATCATCGTCGGCGCGTTGCGGACCACGACCTGACCAATCTGCATCTCGGGAATGAGCGATGGGTTGGCGGTTACTCTGCCCGTGCTTGTGACGATCTCCAGTGTGTCCGGGACGAGAGGGACGATGTTCAGATCTCGAGCGACATCGGATGCCAGCATCGTCATGCTCGACCCCGTGTCCAGCCAGAAGTTGTAAACCTTTCCTGCTATTCTCACTGGAATGAGCGGAGTGCCTACCGCCGAGACCGACATCGGTAGCAGCGCAGATTGCGAGCGGAAGTTGAGTGACTTCGGCGGAACGTTCTTGAATGCGGTCGCCCACAGCTCGATGCTCGCCCGATCGGTGCGATCAGCCTTGGATTCAGACGGCTCGTTCCGGAGCGCGGCGAGCGCCTCCCACTTTTCCTGATACTGGAGGGTGGCTGTATAGATCACCCTCGAACCGGCACGAATGATGGAATCGTTCGCCGTGCGGCGCAGCTGCCCGAATCCCTGCTCCGCCTTTTCGATCTCGCCCTCCATCAGATTCTGTAGAGATTGGGCGAAGGCCTTCTCCGACGGTGTGCGCGCAGCCTCGACGGCGTCGTCGGGATGCAGCTCGGCAAGGGCCTCCCAATAGTTGATACGGTGCGCGGGCCGAAGCGCAGCGGAAGAATGGAAGCACGCCGAGATCGCGATTGCCGCCAACACGCCTCCGCACGCGCGGGAGCCCGCTTGCGGGCAGGATGCCCTCGACGAGAGCGCATGCGGTCCGGAATTCGTTTGTCGTGTTAGTGGTGACACGCGGTATTCCCCACCTGTCGCAACCCATTGGCGCGACCAGTGCGTAATTCCTCAACCGTCGATCAAGGTGATGAGCACAAGCTAGGATGCTGCACACGGATATTCCACACGAGTCCCCACCGCCGCGGAGCCAGGCGGCTATGACCGCATCATCTTGGTGTATCTTTGACAATACCGCACTCGGTGCCGCGACCGCAGATGCGTTCACGGTGAGATCACAACTGTTGGACAGTCAGAGAGCGACAGATGAGCGATAAGACCAGGAAGAGCGACGAGGAGTGGCGTAAAGAGCTCACGCCGGAGCAGTATCGCGTTGCGCGACAGAAAGGGACGGAGCGCGCTTTCACCGGTGAGTACAACGACAGCGAGCAACCCGGCACATACAAGTGCGCCTGCTGCGGGGCGCCCCTCTTCGATTCCGACGCAAAGTTCGATTCCGGCACAGGTTGGCCGAGCTTCACGAAGCCCGTCACCGACGAGAACGTCCGCACTGAATCGGACGCGAGCCTCTTCATGAGAAGAACCGAAGTCTTGTGCGCGAAGTGTGACGCGCACCTGGGACACGTATTCGACGATGGGCCCGGACCAACACACCAGCGCTACTGCATCAACTCTGCTTCGCTGAAGCGCGAAGACAGATAGAAAGTGGCCGACTAGACATTCTCCGCGCTGAGCATTTTGCTCAGCGCGGAGTCGCGGGCGTCAACGCCATGACAACCGGCGTGCTTTCGTTTCCGCTGCGGTCCACCGCGGATACGCTCACGGCATCCGCGTACGCACCGCCGGCAAGTCGCGGCAGCATGTAAAAACGTTGCAGACCCGGCACGACGTCGGTGGTCCAGTCGTTCCCCACCCGCGTGCGAATGAGCCATAGCCATGTTGGCTCGGTTCCCTGAGGCTGTAGCGAGAGCGTCCCCGAGAGAGTCACTGCATCGCTGCCTACGCGCACGATTGGAGAAAACGGTGGAACGTTGTCGAGCCATGGAGACGCGGGAACGAGCGTCTTGCTTGCGTACGGACCCGCGATGAGCTTCTGCGGAAGATTATCTCCGTTTCCCATCAGAGTGCGCATGCTGAAATACACATTTCCCGTGGCGCCAGACTGAGCGCGGGTCAGCGCGATCTGATTGAGCATCTCCTCCGCGAGCCATCCTGACGGTGTACCCGTCACTTTGTCGACGTAGTTGCCC
>DASZZU010000283.1:0-8272 GCA_035544855.1 Gemmatimonadaceae bacterium
CGCGTGACCAGGCTCACATGGTGTGGGACCGTCCGAAACCGGGCACCGCAGGGCGAAACGCGTTCGAATCCATGTGCGGAATTCTTACTCGAAAAGCCGGCATAAATGCCATTACTCCGGCGTCCGCCAAGGCCGCCGAAACGGCGGTTAAACCCACCCCCAAAAAGACTCCCGCCAAGAAGAAGACAATAAAGCGCTAATGGCCGGCTTACACCCCCCTGTCGGGTAGACGGAAGGACGCGGTTAAACCCGCGTCCTTTTTGCATTTAGGGTGTCGGCGCTGCATCGTAAATCCACTGTCTTGCTCCAATCCGACAGGAGCTCAGCAGTGGCGGAAAATCGTGCCAAAAATATGGCATTTAGGACGCCCTAAAACAGGCCACTTTGGCCAACCGTTTGCTTATAGGAGGGCAGCTTTAACAGGGGAGCACGATGCGGTTACTCGAATCCAAACCAGATAAGAAAAAAAGGTCCGCAGGCGGGACCATGTTCAGCATAGTTTTGCACTCAGTCATCCTCTTTCTCGCAATCTTCGCTACGGCCCGGGCCGGCGCGAGAAAGGCCGAGAAGCCGCGGGCGGAGAAGGTCAGCTTCGTGGCAGTTAAGAAGGATGAGCCGCCGCCGCCGAAGAAAGAGCCTCCACCGCTCAAGGAAGCGCCCAAGCCTAAGGCGCCTCCCAAGGTCGCAGACGTGCCCAAGATGCCCAAGATAGTGGCCCCGGCACCGCCGCAGGGCTTCAAGGTTCTGGCGCCGCCGGTCAGCATCCCGACCAATCTGCCCACGATCGATCTGTCGAAGGCGGTCACCAATGAGCAGGACTTCAGCGGCAAGGGCGTCGCTGGCGGTTCGGACAAAGGTGTGAAGGGCGGCACCGGCAAGGAAGGCGATACCGGCAATTCAGCGGGTGTCGCGGACCACGGGCCGTATATGGAGTTCCAGGTCGAGAAGCCGGTCGTGAAAATCGGCGGCGAGGCCCCGGAATACCCGGGCTCGCTCAAGGACTCGGGCGTAGAGGGCCAAGTGCTCGCGCAGTTCGTTGTGAACGAGAGCGGCCGATACGAATCGGGCACGCTCAAGATCCTCAGCTCAAGCAATCCGGCGTTCACCGCCGCCGTGAAGGATGCGCTCCCCCGTATGAGATTCTCGGCGGCGCAGATCGGGGGCAAGAAGGTTCAGCAGCTCGTGCAGATGCCGTTTCAGTTCCATCTCGCGAAGTAACGAGCAACCCGATCACGATAAAGCCGCGGGGGTATTTTCTCCGCGGCTTTGCCGTTGCTGCGGTGTACCATTGCAGGAACGCGTAAATTTGAACTATAGATGACCTATCGCAAATTCCTGCTTGGAGCCGCGGCCGTTCTTGCGCTGGCTCCAGCTGTGCACGGACAAAATCGCTCCCCAACTCGACCCAAACCTCAGCGGCCAATAGAGGTTCCTCAGGCCGTGGTCGTGCTGCAGATCGACACGACTGAGGGTGATTCGACGCGCACCATCATCCAGCGCGACTTCGATTACGGCGATCGGATCCAGCCGCTGATACTCGACAGCACCTCCATGGCGGACATCTGGAGACCCGGCGATGGGAAAGTCAACTTTTCGCCGCTCGCGCAAACTCGCGCGAATTTCGTGGTGCGCGGGAGACCCACAGCGACCGGACTTCACATCGAGATATTCGATGTGAAGGGCAGGCTGCGTCAGGAAGGCGCTTTCAGACTGCCAAAGCTCCCGCCCAACAGGCTTCCCGCGATCCGCGACTCACTGTCGGGGCTCCTGGCCAATCGCACCCGAGTGACATACGCGGCGCTGGCGGCGGGCTCGGCCGCGCGTGACAGTCTCGCGCGCGACGCCACCCGTCCGACACCGCTG
This sequence comes from Gemmatimonadaceae bacterium, assembly GCA_035544855.1. Taxonomy (GTDB): domain Bacteria; phylum Gemmatimonadota; class Gemmatimonadetes; order Gemmatimonadales; family Gemmatimonadaceae; genus UBA4720. Next base: position 1,864 of record DASZZU010000283.1, read on the forward strand.
AAGCATCCCGGCCAGCGCGTCGCAGCGCGTCTCAGCGCGGCTGCCCGCGATTCAATCTCTCGCGAGCTGGATCGGCGCGACGTGATTCTCCGCGCAGCCGCGGTACGGGACACGCTGCGCTACGACTCGGTCTTCGCGCGGATCGCGTCGCGGGATTCCATCGTGCGGGATTCCGCGGTGCGCGAGCGACGCTTTGCCATCCACGGCGTGAGCGATGAGCTGGAGCGCTGGGTGACCGGCACGCGCGGGATCGCATCGACCAAGATCGCTTTCGTCGAAGGGACAAAGCTCAAGGTGGTCGACAGCGACGGAGCCAATGAGCGCACGCTCCCCACCGTTGGTGCCGCGCTATCGCCGTCGTGGCATCCGTCGGGAAGGTGGATCGTTTACGTCGATGCCGACGACCGTGGGACGCGAATCGCGCAGATAGATCTGCGCGCGATGCGCCCGCGACTTCTCTCCGCGTCGAACCGCGGACTCAACATCACCCCCGTCTACACCAGGGACGGAAAGAACATAGTGTGGGCGGCGGGCGGCGACTCTCCGGCGGAATTGTTTCTCGCCGGCGCGACGGGAGAGGATACGGTGCCGAAGCCGTTCGTCGGACGCACCGGATTCGAGACGGTGTCGCCCAGTTTCAGCCCTGACGGAAAGCAGATCGTGTTCATGTCGCCGCGTCCGCTCACCCCGCAGCTGTTCACGATGAACGTGGATGGCACGGGGCTCAGGCCGCTCACTCCCGTTGTGCCCGGGAAACGCAGCTATCGGACAGGCCCCGACTGGTCACCCAGTGGTGACGAGATCGCCTTCCAGCAGCAGAACGGCGATTTCCAGGTGTGGACGATCGGCGTGAAGGATCGCGTGATGCGGCAGCTCACCAATGAGGGAGAGAATGAAGATCCTTCGTGGGCCCCGGATGGTCGTCACCTGTCCATTACGCGCCGTCTCGGCGCCATCGGAGACCAGAGGAGCATCTGGGTGCTCGACGAGCGCACCGGCAGACTGCGTCAGCTGACCCAATCAGGTGACGCGCGGCTCTCCGATTGGTCGCCGGCGCTGAAGGCGACTTTTTAGTTCCGGAGAGAGGTTGGCTGGTAACGCACTGCGTGGCCGCTCGTATATAGTGTAGTAGCAGCAATCACTGACACTGAGAGAGCGTATGAGTACTGCGGCGGCACAGCGCACTTCTTCGGACCGCTTCGACGCGACGACTTCCACTGTAGCACCACTCGCGCCCAAGCGGGAGCGTCTGCTTTCGCTCGATGTCTTTCGCGGAATCACCATCGCGGGGATGCTCCTTGTCAACGACCCGGGCAGCTGGGGCGCGATTTTTCCGCCGCTCGAGCACGCCGAGTGGAACGGGTGGACGCCGACCGACCTGATCTTTCCCTTCTTTCTGTTCATTGTCGGAATCACCACACATCTCTCGCTGTCCGCTCGTCGCGCCCGCGGCGATGACGATTCCGCGATCGTCAAGCAGATCCTTCGCCGCGGGCTCATCATCTACCTGCTCGGCTTCGCCATGGCGATGTTCCCGTTCTACCAGTGGGGAACGATCGACGCGATTCCGAACGCGACGGCGTGGGACAGGATCATTTTCCGAATCGAGCACGTGCGTATTCTCGGAGTGCTGCCGAGGATCGCGATCGTTTACATCTGCGCGGCGCTGCTGACCCTGAAGACAACGCTCAAGCAGCAGGTCCTCATCATTGCGGCACTACTCTTCGGGTACTGGTTTGCGATGACGCTCATTCCGGTACCGGGCGAGAACACGATCGGCGGACTGCTACTCAATACGCACGATAGAAATCTTGCCGCGTACCTAGACCGCCTGATTCTCGGGACGAATCACACCTGGATCGGCAGCGTGACGTTCGATCCTGAAGGCCCTATGTCTACCATTCCCGCGATTGGGACAGGGATGCTCGGCGTCCTCGCCGGGCGGTGGATAGCACTGCGCGAGAAGTCATTGCTCGAGCGCATCAGCGGGCTCTTCGCGGCGGGCGCGATCGGAATGATGGTCGGGCTGATGTGGAACTGGGCGTTTCCGATCAACAAGAATCTCTGGACCAGCTCTTACGTGATCTTCACGGCCGGAATGGCGTGCGTGGCGCTGGCGACCATCATGTGGATGGTCGATTACTGCAATGTGAAGTGGTGGACCAAGCCGTTCGTGGTCTTCGGCGTGAATCCGATCGTGGCGTTTGTGGGGTCGGGCGTGATGGCGAGGTTGATTTACACGCTCTGGCACGTCAACTACCACGGCAAGTCGACGGCTATCCAGGACGCGATTTATCAGTCCGTATTTCTCCCGTGGCTGCCGACGCGGGTGGCATCGCTGGCCTTCGCGATCGCGTTTGTGCTGCTGTGGTACGGGATTCTCACCGTGTTGTACCGGCGGAATATCATCCTCAAAGTCTAGCGCGCGCTTCGACGGAGATCGCTGTTTTGAGGTCGGCGGGGGTGTCCTCTTCGGCGACGACGGGCGCTGGTCGGAGCCCACAGCGCTCCTTCGCGCTCCGCGCTCGGGAGCTGGTCTCCTCGGGCGCGCCCTTGGACGTCGCCTGCGAGGACACCCCCGCCTCCCTGTAAAGCCTCTCTCGTCGCCGCGCTCCGCCCGGCATGTGTGGCGGATATTCCGCCGATCCACGGTGCAGACACGCTCCACAGCGACCAACAGCGCGCGCGTGACAGCATTTCCCCGTGCGACGGAAGCCCGGAGAACCCAGCTTCACCGCGGGGGAGCCCGCAGAGAGAGCCCAGCGCGCGGGCGATAGGAATTGCGGAAGCCGCTCGCTGATGCATACGACATATGGTTTCTAGCGAAGACTTGGTGGGGAGTCGGAGTGGGTCCTACGTAGGCGGCTTAAGCGAGCGACCAAGGAGACCAGCTCCGGAGCGCGGAGCGCGCAGGAGCGCTTTGTGGCTCCGCCCGAGCTCGCGTTGCCGCCGAAGTAGGATCCACTCCGACGTACCGCGCGAAGTTCTTAAGGAACTAGACGGCGAAGGAAAATCAGCGCGCGGCCTTCGCGGGAGTTGCGACTCGCATGCGCGAGGTCTCCTTTTCCGCGAGCGAGCTGGTCGCGACCATTTCGGACTCGATCGGCGCGCCGGCGCGGCGGACTACGTACGCCTCCATCGCGAAATACTCGGGCAGACCGAGTCGATCGACCCGCTGCGCGGTACTTCTGTTGCGCTCCTCGACGCGCTGCCAGAACTCGCGATCGTCCTGACCGGGGAAGGGCGCGCGGTCTTTCTGACTCTGGTGCTTGAAGATCGCCATCTTCTTCGCCCGCAGCTCGTCCTCGGAGAGCGGCACCAGCACATCCGCTGCGGAGATCTCCCACTCCTGCCACGCACCGCGGTAGTACCACATCTCGGGCGGCGGGCCCGAGTACTGCGCGAGCGCACCCTGCACTGCCTCGAAACACATCCGGTGGGTGCCGTGCGGATCTGAAAGATCGCCCGCAACAAAGACGAGCTCGGGCTGGTGCTCCTCGAGGAGCTCGAGCACGATCCGCACATCCTCGGGGCCGATGGGATCCTTCCGGACTTTACCCGTCTGGTAGAAAGGGAGATTGAGAAACCGCGCCTGCTCGCGCTTCATCCCAAACGTCTCGATTCCTGAGACTGCTTCAGCTTCGCGGATGGCGCGCTTCATCACCTGCACGGGGAACGCGTCGATCTCGCCGACCTTCTTCGACTTGAGAAATTCCTCGACCTCCTCGATCAACGCGCCCGAGGTGGAGTCGTTGAGATCGAAGTCGTTTCCGAACCGGCGCAGAAAATCCGCGTAGCGCCTGACTTCGTGGTCGAAGACAGCGATGTTGCCCGATGTCTGATAAGCGACGATGATGTCGTTCCTGTTCTGGTGCAGCTTGTTGAGCATCCCGCCCATCGAGATCACGTCGTCGTCCGGATGCGGAGAAAAGACTATCACGCGCTTCCCCGAGGGCAGCTTGCTGCGGCCGCGAATCTTGGCGATCAACGCGTTGAACACCTCGCCATTGAGCGGACCCGCCTTCCCATATCGCGCGAGCAACGAGCTGAGATGGTGCTCGCGGTAGTCGATCTCGTCGAGCTTGAGCACTGACTTCCCGGTGATCTCACTCAGCCAGATGACGGCCTCGATCTCCTTCTCGCGCGTCCACTTCACTTCGCCAATCACCCACGGCGTGCGAATGCGCGTCAGGTCGGCGGCTGCCGCAAAGTCTACGTAGAAGATCGCGTTGGGGTGTTGCTGGAGATATGTCGCGGCGACGTCGGGGTCGGGCTCGTCCTCCACCGCGCGCTTGATGATCGCCGCCTTGTGCTCACCGGTGGCGACGAGCGCGATCTCACGCGCTTCCATGATCGTCGCCACACCCATTGTGAGCGCCTCGGTAGGAACGTTGTCCTCACCGAAGAAATCGCCGGCGGCATCGCGACGCGTAATTGTGTCGAGCGAAATCCTGCGGGTGCGCGAATCGACTCCTGAGCCCGGCTCGTTGAAGCCGATATGACCGGTCTTGCCGATGCCGAGAATCTGGAGATCGATGCCGCCGGCGGCCTTGATCGCCGCCTCGTACGCCTCGCACTCGACGTCGACGTCGTCGCGCGGGACATCACCGCGCGGGATGTGGATGTTTTCCGGCTTGACGTTGATATGGTTGAACAGATTCTCCCGCATATACCGGTCGTAGCTGTGGATGCTGTCCGGAGTCATGGGGTAGTATTCGTCGAGATTGAAGGTCACGACGTCGGAGAAATCGAGACCGTCTTCCCTGTGCATCTTGATCAGCTCGCGGTAGATGCCGATCGGCGTGCTGCCCGTGGCGAGACCGAGCACCGCGTGTCCGCCCGCGGCTCGTCGCTCCCTGATTATCTGAGCAATCCGCGTCGCGATCGTTCTCGCGATCTCATCGTACTCGACTACGACTACGGGGACGCGTTCCTTGGAGGCTGGCATTCAGTGGGAGGAAAGAGGCGTCCAGAAAGATAAGCGGAACGCGGAGCTAGCGGCTCTCCCAGTTCACTATGCGCGCGCCGAGTACGGCCTGTTGCACGGCATCTGCGACATCGCGACGAAGCTGTACGTGGCGGGTGTTGCTGCGCGTGGGGTTCACGCGGTTGGTGAGAACCACGACGAAAAGATCTTTCTCCGGATCTATCCAGATGGATGTGCCGGTAAAGCCGGTGTGACCGAAGCTCCAGGGCGAGAAAAACTGCCCCGCGCTCGAGCCGCCCTCAGGCGAATCCCATCCGAGAGTGCGTGACGATTCCTTGCCCTGACGGGCGGTCCAGCGGGCGATGGCGGCGGGCTTCACGATGCGGATACCGTTTGCGCCTTCGCCGCCGTTCAGGATCATCATCGAGAACAGCGCCAGGTCGCGCGCCGTCGAGAAGAGTCCCGCGTGTCCCGCGACGCCACCCATAGCCCAGGCGTTCTCGTCGTGAACCGTTCCCCACAACAATCCTCCGCGCGCGTCGTCGACCTGGGTCGGCGCGATCCGCGGGCGGAGCGACACGGGCGGCTGGAACTGCGTATCCGTCATCCCCAGCGGCTTGAAGATTTTTTCGGCGGCGAGGATATCGAGCGTCTTCCTGGTGATTCTCTCCATCACGAGCTGCAGGAGAATCATGTCCCAGTCGCTGTAGATCATGTTCGTGCCCGGCGCGTACTCGAGCGGGCGAGCGTTGATCTGATACAGGTACTGCTCACGTCCGCGAGCGGTGGCGTAAATGTTGGCGCCCGCCTCGAGGCCGCCGCTGTGGGTGAGGATCTGCTTCACCGTGATCTGCGCCTTCTCCGGTGAGTTAAACTCCGGCAGATACGAGGCGACAGTGCGATTGATGTCGAGCTGTCCTCCTTCCTCGAGAACCATCGCCACCGTCGTCGTCGCAATCACTTTGGTGAGCGACGCCAGATCATAAAGGGTGTTGGTGTCGACGGCGGGCGAGCCAGGCTGATTCCAGTCGATGTAGCCATAGCCCTTCATGTAGGCGATGTGTCCATTGCGGCCAACGGCGATAGCCACTCCCGGAGCTACAGCTTCCTCGATCGCGGTCTTCACGATTTTGTCGAGCTTTGCGGGTAGCGCGCTGTCGAGCCCCGAGTTGTTCAATCCCAGCTGGGGGCCGACGTATTTGACCGGCGTAGGCACCGCGGCGATGCGAGCAGCGGGCGGGGGCGGCGCGCAGGAGACGCCGGCGATTAGTGAGAAAAGCGCAAATGAGGCGAGAGACTTCATTGATTTTGCATCCGGGTCTGTGCTCTATGAATGCCGGCGCCGAAGGGCAGGCTCGGCGGCAACGAAATTGGAAGTCGACCGTTGATCTCCCGCTCTCCCAGAACCGCGAGCGCACCAGCGCGCTGGCTGACGGGGGCGCCACCCCACGCGAGCAGGTATGACGACACCGAAGGGAAGGC
>DASZZU010000284.1:0-1912 GCA_035544855.1 Gemmatimonadaceae bacterium
GGCATCCATCTGCTGATGACCGGTTGCACGGACTTTCCGCTGGGCTTCTTCAAGTGGATTCCGTTCAAGATCCACGGCGTGATCGAGTTGCTGGCGGGAATATTTCTCCTCGCAGCGCCGTGGGTATTCGGGTTCACCCAGGACTACACGGCGCGAAACTTCTTTCTGGCCATTGCGATCATCGTGTTGGTCGTCGTCGCTCTCACGGACTACTCGCAGCGCGTCGAGCGTCACCCGCAAGACCCGATCGACAGACGCCAGTGGAGAGGGCCGAGCTAGGCTTCGCCTTCGATGTGAAGCGTTCCTGAGCTCACGAGAACAGAAGCACCACCGACGCGAATCGCTTCGAGCTGGCCGCGCTTCAGATCCACCTCCAGCTCGAGCCTGCTCGGCCGACCCATCTCGACACCCTGATCCACCGTCCAGCGCACGGTCCCATCGCGCGTCTCCGAACGGAGACCAAGGAATCCCGCCAGAGCGGCGCACGCGCTGCCGGTAGCCGGATCTTCAGCGATCCCGATTCCGGGCGCAAACATCCTCGCATTGATGTGGCCGCCCTCGAAGATGTTGCTCCAGTCATCCGTGCTGAAAACGAACATCTCGGGCGCCCAGTATTCGCGAAGGGCCTGCTCCCACTTGAGCGGATCGACCTTCACCCAGGAGAGCATCTCGGGCTTCTTGAGCGGGATGAAAAGAAAGGGGAGTCCGCACGACACCGCTTCCGGCTCGATCATGTCATCGGCGACGATATGACTTGGCTCGAGCGAAAGGATCTCGCACAGGGTTTCTGGTGGAGGCGGCGGGTCGTTGATCTCCGGCAGCCGCGCTGCGGTCAGCTGGCTGAATACGGGTTTGCCGCCTGAGGCCCGAATGAGCACGGAAACTGGTCCGATGCCTTCCTCGAGGACCACGCGTGTCTCTTCACCGTTCAGCGGTATCTCACCGATCGATGCGAGTACGAAGGCACATCCAACCGTCGGATGTCCGGCGAAAGGAATCTCGCCCGCGGGTGTAAAGATGCGAACCCGACGGGTGTGCGCTTTTGCTTCGGGCGGAAACACGAACACGCTCTCCGAGTAATTGAACTCGCGAGCTATCGCGAGCATCTGGCGGTCGGAAAGGCCACGCGCATCCGGGATTACGGCCAGCGGATTTCCGCCGTGCAGGCAATTCGTAAATACGTCCGCGGTGTGAAATGCGTAGGACATTGCGTCGTAGAAAATGCGAACGCTTGGCGCTTGCGGCTACTGGCTAACGCATCTCCGGTTGCGGGCCCGCGTTCATTTCTGTTTCAGGAGAAGGAGCGGAGAAGCCTTCTCGCCCTCGAGCTGGTCCATAGTCCATTGACGAGGGGCTTTGTCCGGCCTCCAGAGAAAGCCTGTAATCTTTATTGACTGCAAGGCCTTGAATGGTTAGGTTGTTTCCCTGAGGCGCAACGATTGCGTATCAGGGCCAGCGAACTTTAGAGGGACCTGGGAAGTCGCCAGGTCTTTTTTGGTTTTCTGGCGAACAAATGCGGCCATTTCGGCCGCGAACAAACAGTAGTCGGCTCGGTACCGCACACACGGCACTCCGACACAATTGAATGAGGATGTACCGAAAATGCGTACCACCGGCAAAGTAAAGTGGTTCAACGACGCCAAGGGCTTTGGCTTCATCACCCCCGAGAACGGACAGAAGGATTGCTTCGTTCATCATTCCGCCATTCAGGGCAACGGCTTCAAGTCGTTGGCTGAAGGCGAGCGCGTTGAATTCGACGTCGTGCAGGGCCAGAAGGGACCGGCGGCCGAGAACGTAACCAAGCTCGGCGCTTAAGTCGTAGCTTGCTGAACGCAGGATAGGAAAGCGGGGCCGCTCTGGACAACTCCAGGCCGGCCCCGCTTTTTATTTGTACGGCTGCAAAGCCACTGAC
>DASZZU010000285.1:0-7044 GCA_035544855.1 Gemmatimonadaceae bacterium
GCCCTGATGCGCCGCAGATCCTCGAGCTGGTCGCCCAGTACGCCGCGCAGGGGTTGATGCTGCCGCGGACGCTCGATCAGATCGCCGCGCGCATCGACAACTACGTCGTGGCCGCTGACCAAAGCGGGCACGTCATTGCCTGCGCCGCGCTGGAGGAATATTCCCCCTCGCTGGCGGAGGTTTCGTCGGTGGCGGTGGCTCCACCGCAACACGGTAAGGGGCTTGGGAGTCAGGTCGTGCTGGGCATCGAGCGTCTGGCACGGGCGAGGGACATCGAGGAGCTGTTCGCGTTGAGTCTCACCGACAACTTCTTCCTCTCGCTCTCCTACAAGCCGACCACCATCTCGCGCTATCCGGAGAAGCTCGCCCGCTACGAGACCCTGACGAAGTCAGGCGTGGAGATCGTCCCCAAGCGTTGCTTCCAGAAGGAGCTCGGGAAATCGTGGTCGGCGCCGAGACTGGTCGAGCAGAGCGCGACGGTGCAGCAGAAGCGAATGGTCGGCTGAGCCGACGCCTCTCCGATCCGCTAATCCCGGCTCGAGCGCCGCTCTCAAATCGTAAGGAACTACAGGCACCGGGAAATCAGCGCTCCGGTTCCAACCCAGCGATCGGGCGCGAACGCGGATCATCACTTCCTGCGCTTCGGCGGGGTCGCCGAAGGGAGTTTTTCTCCATCGATAAGTCTCGCGCAGGATCTGCGATGTCATGCGGAGGCTCGCCATCGACGCGTGCGATGTGAGAGTGACGAGCGCGCTACCTCCTTCGCGCGCGGCGCGGGAGAGTCGCACGGTCTCGGTGCCTTCGGGCTCGATGCCGGCGATCACCAGCAGCGCGAATCCACCACAGCGAAGAAGCTCCTCCGCCCCGCGCAGCCCGTGCTTCCTGTTGCGAGGTCTGACGAGAATCGGGCCTTCTTCCCAGAACGGACCGGCAACCGTTCCCAGCCCATCGATCCACACCGCTCTCTCGCCCTGGGCGACCGTCGTGTGACACGCTGCTCTCAATACAGCGGTCGCTCCACCCTGCGGCATCCAGACCGTCAACCTTCCCCGCGGCAGTCCGCAGCCGGGAAGAATCGCATCGAGCGCATCGATTCCCGTCGCGACCGGCTCCACCGTCCGATGGGTGACCGGAGTCGCATCGGGAAAACGGTGCTCGATTAGTGCGCGAATGGCAGCGTTACGATCGGACATTGGTTCTCAGAATATCCCGAACATATCCCGAAAGCAAGAAGGGTACCGGCAAGAAAAGGGGGAGCCAATTGGCTCCCCCTGGACAGCACGACAGCAACCGCTAAAAGCGACTCATTCTCCGCCGCAGCGATAAAAACCACCACCACCCTCACCAAAAGGTACGAAGGTGCAGAACGCCCTATCAAAAGCCTCGGCAGTGCCCCTATGGCCAGGCTCACCGCCGACCGTAGCGTTGAACGCGATGATAGCGCACGGCTGTCCGGGGAGGTCGCAATCAGGGAAGGCCGTGAACGAAGTCACTTCGTCGATACTGACCGTAACACCATTAATCACGAGCGTGCCCATCCCGGACAGCTTCTGATCGGTGCGCTGGAATCGTGCGTTGGCGCTGGCAGTCGTACCAAATGCGTCGGGCTGATTGTTGTCGAACCGAAGCCATGCAGTTCCCATGAGGCTCAATGATGGATCTGCGAGCTCTGTTGATGCGGCGGCAGCGAGGAGACTTGTTCCGTTGCTGAAATAGGTCCCGTTAAATGGACCGGACGTAATAACGCTGCTAATGGTCACAGTGATCGCCGCATCAACCGGCGGAGGAGGAATGCGCCCGGACGATAAAATATGCGCGTTTGGCGCCAGCTGAGAGGTCGGTGCGGTCGTCGCGTCACTACATGCGAGGACAAAAGCGACGACACCGAGGGCGAGAGCGAACCGTTTCATGGGACAGCACCTGGTTGGGAGTGGAGACGCACGGAGCGTAAGGAAGAGCTTGGGCCAACAAATGTATTGTTTCAGGGAAAACCCGCTATACCCCCACACACGGTCCCCACCGTCCGGGCGGCTTTATCCCCTCACACCCTTAACGTTCAGCTCCCTCTGAGTCGCAACAACCCCTGTTGGGCGGCGCGCACGAACGTCTGAGCCTCCGGATCGCCTCGACCCCAGGCGTCCACTACGAGTCGAAAGGACTTCGCGGCAACGGCCTTGTGGCCAGCGGCTTCCTCCACTCTTCCCCTATCGAACGCAATCAGGACTTCAGTTGGTGTCACCGCCGAGAAGAGCCGCTGTCTCAGAATCCTGTCGGCGTCCGCGAACTGCTTTCGACTGGCAAGGAGTCGCGCCGCGGTCAGGCGGTCGAGATCACATCGAAGACAGAGAGTATCCGAAAGAGCGGTGAATGCTTTGAGGGCCGCTGAGGAATCACCACGCGCGAGCAGCAGATACGCTCTCGCCGCGTCGGAAAAGTAGCGCGCGATTGGCCTTGCCTCGGGCTTCGCCCGCGCCACCGATGCGTCGTAATTCCTCATGAGCGAGAGAATAGACGCGGTGTCACGTCGCTCTGACCACCATGGAAGCGCCGAGTGAACCTGCGATGTGTTGGCTGCGAGCCAACGCGCGAACACGGCTCTGGTGGTGTCGGCATCGACTACACCAAGTAAAGCCAGCTGTCCGAACAATCGAGAGGGCCGATTCCCGATCGCGAGGTACGCTTCTCGAAACCGCCCGCGATACGCGAGCTGCAGGGGAAGCGAGTTTTGCAGCTGCAAGGAGTCCTGCACAAAGGTCGGAGAGGTGCGCGGACGTCGCGCCAAAGCCCGGAGAAAGCGCAGAGCTGTCTCCGCCGAATCAGGCCAGCGCCGCACCAGTAGCCAGTCGTCCAGTAACACTTCGGACGGCGCGGCGTCGAGGAGTTTCTGCGTGGCGGGCGTCCTCGATCGTGCGGGGTCGGTGACCATCTCGAGCAGACGCATCCCTTCTGCGTCGTTACCGAGAGGGTTGTGCGCCAGATACTCCTGCACTGCCATTCTTCCCGCTGGGCCACCATCGAGGGTGAAGCCGAGCTCGACGAGATGGATGTAGACAGGAGAAAAGGCGGAGTCGAGCGCGATCGATCGCTTGAACGCGTCGCGCACCTCCGACTCGCTTATGTCGAAAATGGCTCCATATCCATGGTGGAATCGTGCTTCGCCGACCGCGTACCAGACCTCAGGATCTTCCGGATACCGCGCCGCTGCTTCATTGACGGTTGCGAAAAGTCTGCGTGCAATGCCCCAGTTCGGCAGATTGGGGTCGCCGTTTTCGAGCGCTGCGCTGAGCGAGTCGGCGGTGATCAACAGACTGTCGCGCGGCGCGAGACTCCGGTTTCTCGCACCCGCATGGAGTGCGAGTGCCTGCCGCGCCGAATCAGACTCGCTATTCTGCCACGCAGTTACCTGCCCCGCGCGTCGCAGGGCAAGCGCGAAGCCAGTGTCAAGCGAAATCGCGCGCGAATAATAGACTCCGGCCGAATCCCAGGACGTGCGCCGATAGTACTGCTCACCCTGAAGAAATGCTTTGAGCGCGAGCGCGGAGCTCGATCCGATGGACGTCGCCCGCACCGCTCCAATTCGATGCCGCTTGCCGAGCTCGCGCAAAACGCTGACGGTTAGATCATCCGCCAACTTCTCGACCGTCGCATCGAGCACCTCATCCTCAACCAGCACGGAATCGGACGCGACATCGACCAGGCCGAAATGCATGCGCACCGAGTCAGCGACCGATGGCACAAGCGAGCCGTAGATCGCGTATTTGGCGTTCGTGCTGCGCGCCAACTGGACCGCAGGGCCACGGTCCGACCGCGCACCGGCCTTCCAACTCCGAATCGCGAGCGTCGGCGAGATGGTGCGCAGCGGTCCAGCGCCGTCGAGGTTGCGTGCGAGCAGATCGACAATGCCTTCGTGCCAGAGCTTGAGATCTGACGTGCTCGCGTCGAAGGGCGCTACGACGACCGTTACGTTTTCCTGCGGACCGGACGGGGCGCGATAGTGCACGTATAATCCCCCGCCGAGCCCAACGAGGAGGAGCAAAACGCCGGCGGCAATTTTCTTTCGCGAAACGCGTCGGAGCTTCCGCACGCTGACTGCGCGCGACAGAGTGGAAAGTCGCGGAGCCTGCTGTCGACACGCCGTCGCGAACTCGCTTGCTGTCTGAAAACGCTCGGAGGGATTCTTCTTGAGCGCCTTCGCAATGGCGCGAGAGACTGGAACGGGAACGTCATCGCGAAAGTCATCCAGCCGCGGGGGCGGCTGGGTAAGATGTGCTGCCAGAATCGCCTGAGTCGTGGCGCCCGAGAAGGGCGGCGAGCCGGCGAGCATCTCGTGACTGACGACGCCCAGGGAGTAGATGTCAGCGCGCGAGTCCACATCGGTTCCGCCGAGTGCCTGCTCGGGTGCCATGTAGCCGACGGTGCCGACAGACATGCCGGTGCGCGTAATTCGCGAATGAGGCTCTTCGCCCGGCGCAGAGAGAGCAGCTGCGATACCGAAATCAGCCAGTATCGCGTGCCCATCCTGGAGGAGAATGTTTTCGGGCTTGATGTCCCGGTGAATCACTCCCTGCTTGTGCGCATACGCGAGCGCCGAAGCTACTTCGCAAAGAATCGTCACCGCATCGTGGACGGGGAGCTGGCGATCGCGCTTTAGCCGTTGACGTAACGACTCGCCCGAAATGAACGGCATCACGTAGTAGAGCAGCCCGTCCTTCAGGCCCGCGGTAATGATCGGCAGGATGTTCGGGTGCTGCAGGTGGGCGGTGACCTCACTCTCGCGCTTGAAGCGGGCCGCCATCATATGACTGGTGAGCTCGGGCGGCAGAATCTTGATGACGACTTTGCGATTGAGAGCCAGGTCGGTGGCGAGGAACAGTCGGCTCATTCCCCCACCCTTCAGCTCCTCGTCTACGCGATAGCTTTCGGCGAAGCTTTCTCGCAGCTGTTCGAGCAGTTGGTCCACGCGAGGGGGGCAGGGGTGAAAGGAGGTGACCGGGAGCTAAAAAACATACGGTGGCCTATGAGCCGCCGCGACACTGAGCTGGACGCGTTGTGGAGCGCCGAAATCCTCCCGACACGAAGAATTAGCTGCACAGCGGTGTAGTAGAACCGGGTAAACATCTTAGGCCTGATTTATGAATTGGCCTCTGGTGAGCCGATCCCGACCGTAGTTCCCACCAACTCCAGATACTGATGCAAGCAGCTTCATTGAAATATTATTCGATTCCCGTGCTTTTCTCATTTGCACTACTGACCGCGCTCGCCTGCGCGGCAAGCAAGGACGCGCGGCCGTCGCCCGGTGTCGAGGAAATTCCGCCGGTCGGTCCGCCACTCGCGGCTGCGGCGCCACAACGGGTCGCCGGCACCGACTCATTGACGCGATCAACTCCCAGGACTGCCTCGAGCACGGCATCGAGTGTCGGCAACGATTCGGCTGCCAAGGATCCACCGATCACGGTTCCTTCAGTAAAAGGCCGCACCAAGAAGGACAGCCTCGCGCTCGTAAAAGCCGTCAAAGCGGGACTGGAGAACACGCGCTGGCCGGTGAAAGCTCAGCCCCCACTTCCGGGATCCATTCTCCCGACGCATCGAATCGTCGCTTTCTACGGAAACCCGCTCTCGAAGAAGATGGGCATCCTCGGCGAGCTCCCCCCCGATCAGATGCTTGCCCGATTCGACAAGGAGATCGCAGCGTGGCGGAAAGCCGATCCATCGACGCCCGTGCAGCCGGCTCTGCATCTCATCGCGGTCGTCGCCCAGGGAATGCCGGGCAGGGATGGCAAATATCGCCTCCGGATGACGGACAGTCTCGTAGAAATGGTCGCGGGATGGGCGGTGAGGAAGAACGCGCTTCTCTTTCTCGACGTCCAGGTGGGTAAGAGCACGGTGCAGGAAGAGCTGCCGCGGCTGATTCCGTTTCTGAAGCGTCCGAACGTGATGCTCGGGATCGACCCTGAGTTCTCGATGAAGTTTGGTGACAAACCGGGATCGAAGATCGGTACGATGAACTCGGATGACGTGAATTACGCCACCGGCTTGCTGTCGGACCTGGTGAAGCAAAACAATCTGCCTCCCAAGGTTCTCGTCGTTCACCGCTTCACCCACAACATGCTCACCGGATCGAAGAAGATCCGTCTCGATCCACGCGTGCAGATCGTAATCAACATGGATGGGTGGGGCCAGCCGTGGCTCAAATACGATTCGTATCGCGCTTACGTCGAATCCGACCCAGTGCAGTTCACCGGATTCAAGCTCTTTTACCACAACGACACCAAGAAGGGCGACCCGCTCCTCACGCCGCCCGAAGTCCTGATGCTGAATCCGAAGCCGCTCTACATCCAATATCAGTAGAAGGCGCCGAGCCTCGCTCGCGGAACAGCAGGGTCATATTATTGAGCGGTCGTCATCTCGGTGACGACCGCTCTTTCATTTGCCCCATCGGAGGCGGAGATGACGACCAGACGGGAGTTCCTCTCGAGCATGGCAGCGGCTGGACTCGCGGCGCAGCCGGTATTCCGCGAGCGCGCGATGAAATCTCTCTTCCGTGCCAACGCGATCGCGGGCGATCGTCCGCCTCAAGCAGTCGCTGACGACGAGACGTATTGGGCGGAGATCCAGCGCGCGTTCGACTCGGACCGCACCATGATCAACCTGAACAACGGCGGGTGCAGCCCGACGCCAAGTCATGTGCTCGAGGCGATGATCAGGGACCTGAGATTCTCGAACGAGCTGCCGGTGGACCACATGTGGCGGGTGCTCGAGCCCCGAGTCGAAAGCGTGCGCCGAGACCTCGCCAGCGAGTTCGGCTGCGACCTGGAAGAGATGGCGATCACCCGCAACGCCTCCGAGGCGAATGAGATCATGATCTTCGGGCTGGATCTCAAGCGCGGCGATGAAGTCGTGCTCACGAATCAGAACTACGGCCGGATGATCACCGCCTGGGACCAGCGGGCGCGACGCGAAGGGATCGTCGTCAAGCAGGTCTCGTTCAAGGTGCCGCCCCCGTCGGACAACTATCTGGTCGAGCAGTTCAGGGCGGCGATCACC
>DASZZU010000286.1:0-8752 GCA_035544855.1 Gemmatimonadaceae bacterium
TTTTACTGACCCCGCCTGCTGCAACACTTTGAAAACACCTGGTATTTCCCAGCTGGACGCGTCTATTACGGCATCCAGAGTCTTAGGCAGCGCGCGATCCAGATTCTCCTGCAATCCCCCGCCCGTTATGTGCGCCATCGCATGAACGCGATCGAGCACCGGTTTGAGCGCCGGCAAGTAAGACCGATGTTCAGCGAGAAGAACGTCTGCGACCGCCCCGCCACCACCAGGAAACGCATCGTCCGGCCCAAGCTTCAGTCGATCCTTTACGATCTTCCGCGCCAGTGAGTATCCGTTCGTGTGCAATCCCGAGCTTGGAAGACCAACCAGGACATCATCGGGCCGCACGCGGTGCGGGCCAAGAATGCCGGCTTCCTCCACATATCCGACGATGAAGCCCGCCAAATCGTAATCCGGGGGCGTGTACAAGCCGGGCATTTCGGCGGTTTCGCCGCCTATTAGCGCACAACCGTTCTCCCGGCAGCCAGCGGCAACCCCCGCGACGACGGCCTCGACCACCGCTGGATCGAGCTTTCCGAACGCCACATAGTCTAGAAAGAACAGCGGGAGCGCACCTTGAACGAGGATGTCGTTGACGCAATGGTTCACGAGATCACGCCCGATGGTGTCGTGACGGTTTGCCTCGATCGCCACTTTGATTTTCGTCCCGACGCCGTCGGCGCTGGAGACCAGAATTGGGTTCTCGAGACCCGGGGGGATCCTGAACATTCCGCCGAAGCCACCAAACCCGCCGAGGACGCCCGGCGTGAACGTGGATTCTACCAGCTTCTTTATCCGATTCTTCGCCGCGTTGGAGGCGTCGAGATCTACGCCGGCGCTTCCGTAGCGAAGCGCGTCGTCGCTCACGCCGGAAGCTCCTCCTCGAACGCCACCAGGCGGCGCATGTCCTTCATGCGCTGATCGATTTCGGCGCGGGTAACCGTCATCAGGCGCTCGATCGAGAATTTTTCCACCGCGAACGACCCCATCACCGAGCCGTAAATCACCGCGCGGCGCATGCTGGCGTCGCTCAGGTCTCCAGTCGCGGCAAGATATCCGATAAACCCGCCGGCGAACGCATCGCCGGCCCCGGTTGGATCGAATACGCTCTCCAGTGGGAACGCTGGCGCAAAGAAGATCGACTTCTCGGTGAACATGAATGAGCCGTGCTCGCCCTTCTTGATGATCACGTGCCGCGGGCCGCGAGCCATGATCCACTGCGCCGCCTGAACCAGATTGGCCTTTTCGGTGAGCTGACGCGCCTCGGAGTCGTTGAGGGTGACCAGATCAACATGTTCGAGCAGTGCGAGTACGTCGGCGCGACGACTTTGAATCCAGAAATTCATCGTGTCGCAGGCGATCAATTTGGGTTTTTTCACCTGCTGCAGAACGTCGAGCTGGAGCCGTGGATCGATGTTGGCCAGAAAAAGATACGGAGACGAGCGAAGCTTCTCCGGAATCTTGGGGCTGAAGTGCGAGAACACACCGAGGTGTGTTTCCAGCGTCTCGGCGGAGTTCAGATCGTGGCGGTACCGCCCGCGCCAGCGGAAGGAGCTGCCCTCCGCGCGCTCGAGGCCGCTGAAGTCCACGCCGCGCTTCTTCAATGGATCCAGCTTTTCGATCGGATAGTCCGACCCCACGACTCCAACGACACTCACCTTGGTGAGATGGCTCGCCGACGCGGAGAAGAAAGTCGCGGATCCGCCGAGTACATTGTCGGCTTTCCCGAACGGGGTCTCCACTGAGTCGAGCGCGACAGAGCCAACAACCAGTACCGACATTCGTTCCTATTTCGTTGGAGTGGTGGTCAGGGCGGCTAATCCTAACCGCGTTGGTGGGAGAGGCAACTAAATCCTCTCCGGCGAGGTGATTCCGAGAATGCGCATGCCGTTCCGAAGCACGATTTGAGCGCCGCGAGCGAGAGCGAGTCGCGCGCGGGTGACGTTTTCCGCCTGCTCGAGGACGTGATGCTTGTGGTACCACACATGCGCCATCCGGGCAGTCTCCAACAGGTACGTCGCGATTCGGTGCGGTTCGAGGGTTTCCGCGGCTGACTCGACGAGAGCGGGAAAATCCACCAGCGCCTTGATCAGCTCCTGCTCCTCCGGCTCGGTGAGCAACTCGAACGGCGCGTCGTCAGCCGACACCGACGCGGGGTCGATCTCTCCAACCCGAAAGATCCCGCACATCCGTGCGTGCGCCATCTGGATGTAGTAGACGGGATTCTCTTCCGATTGCGACGCGGCCAGATCCACGTTGAAGACGAGCTGCGAATCGCTCTTCCGCATCAGAAAGAAATATCGCACGGCATCGCGCCCGACTTCATTGATCAAATCACGGACTGTCACGTAGCTACCCGCCCGCTTCGAGATTTTCACCTCTTCACCGTGCTTCATCACGGTGACCATCTGGTGCAAGACGTATTCAGGGTACTCCGCGGACATTCCCATATCGAGCGCCTGCAGACCCGCCCGAACGCGGGTGACAGTGCTGTGATGGTCGGCGCCCTGCACATCTATCGCGCGGCGAAAACCACGCTTCCACTTGGTCACGTGATACGCGACGTCTGGCAGAAAGTAGGTGTAGGTACCGTCGCTCTTCCGCATCACACGATCCTTGTCGTCGCCAAAGTCGGTGGTGCGGAGCCAGAGCGCGCCCTCGTGCTCGTACGTCTTTCCCGACGCGATCAACAGCCGCACGGTATCCTCGACCATACCGTCGGTGTAGAGCGAGGACTCCAGAAAGTACTTGTCGAACTTGACACCAAACGCCTGGAGATCGAGGTCCTGCTCGTTCCGCAACTCACGCACGGCGAACTCCCGGACCGACATTCCCTCTTTGTTCGTCTTGTATCGTTCCGCGAGCTCGCGGATGTATTCGCCGTGGTACCCACCCTCGGGGATCTGTGATGCCTTTCCTTCCAGCTCCTTCAAGCGCGCTTCCACGCTCGCCGCGAGGTTGTCGATCTGTGCGCCCGCATCGTTGTAATAGAACTCGCGCGTCACCTTCCAACCGGTGGTCTCCAGCAGCGTGGAGATCGCATCGCCGAGCGCCGCCTGTCGACCGTGGCCGACGTGAAGCGGCCCCGTGGGATTCGCCGAGACGAATTCGATGTTGACCACTCTATCACCGCCGGAGTCGCTTTGCCCGTACCGTTCGTCAGCGGAGATGATCTCCCCCAGCCCCGACGCGATGCGACCCGCGTCGAGCCAGAAGTTCATGAACCCCGGACCCGCAATCTCGATCCTCGATACTCCGGCGCGCCCTAGATCGATCGACTCGCGCAGCCTGTCTGCGATGTCGCGAGGCTTTGACCTGAGCGGCTTCGCCAGAACCATGGCGAGATTCGTCGCCCAATCGCCGTGTGAAGATTCCCGCGGGCGCTCCAACAACGGACTTATATCCTCGGGCGCACCAAGACTACGCGCCGCGCGAATGAGCTCGGCGCGAATCTGTTCGGCCGCAGTCATTCGCTCCCTTTCGCTCTCTTGGCCGCCGGCTTCGCTGCGGACTTGGAGCCAGAAGGTGCCTTGGTGTCGCTGCTCGGCTTCGATTCCACGCTGGGTTTGCTCTCCGCCTTTCCGCCGGCATCGGTTTTGGTTCCCGAATCCGAGCCAGAAGCGGCTGGTGCGCTTTCACCAGCCGTTACGGGAGGCGTCTGAGATTTCTTTCCGTCTTTCCCGTAGTCGGTGATGTAGAATCCGGATCCCTTGAACACCAGCCCGCCGCCCGCCGAGAGCTGCCGCTCGGCGATACTACCGCAAGCCGGACACGCAACCTCACTCGGTGCGGAACCGATCGAACGGTAGAATTTTTCGAAATCGTGGCCCTTTGGGCAACGAAACTCGTATGTGGGCATGTTGGTTTCGGGAGAGAACCGCGGCGATCGTCGAAAGTTAGTCCGCCGTGAAGAGCGACTCAAGCGCAGCGATGTTACAAGGACGGCCTGAAGTAACCCCAATTCTCGGCGAGCGCGCCGGAAATCTCCCCGACTGTGGCGCGGGCTCGGACCGCGTCGATGATGAGCGGCATGAGGTGCTTGTCGGGCGAAGACGCGGCTGATGCTTGCCGCAGAGCCTCCATAGCGCGCTTCACCTGAGACGCGTCTCGCTTTTTTCTGACGGCTTTGACGCTTTTTACCTGCGCTTTTTCCAGCGCGGAATAATCCGGTGCCGGTATCGAGGGAGATCCTTCCTGGTCGGCGAAGCGATTTACTCCCACAATTACAGTCTCTCCCGCCTCAACGCGCAGCTGGTGCTCATAAGCGCTGCGAGCGATCTCCTCCTGGAAGAAGCCGGCGGCGATCGCCTTTTCGGATCCTCCGAGCTCATCGACTCTCTCGATGAGCTCCAACGCGCGGTGTTCGATCTCAGTGGTGAGGTTCTCGACGTAATAGCTTCCAGCAAGTGGATCCGCGGTGTTGGTGACTCCTGATTCGAACGCCACGATCTGCTGGGTGCGTAGTGCGAGCGTAGCGGCCTCCGCCGTAGGTAGAGCTAGCGCTTCATCGTACCCGTTTGTGTGAAGCGACTGTGTGCCACCCAGGGCCGCGGCAAGGGACTGCACGGTGACCCGCACGACATTGTTGAGCGGCTGTTGCGCGGCGAGTGTGACGCCACCAGTCTGGGTATGAAAACGAAGCCGCGCGCTCGACTCGGATGCGTGGAACCGGTCGCGCATGATACGCGAGTAGATGCGACGCGCGGCGCGGAACTTGGCGACTTCCTCGAACAGGTCGCTGTGCGCGGCGAAAAAGAAGGAGAGCCGCGGCGCAAAAGTATCGACCGGCAGTCCAGCCTCGACGGCGCGTTTGACGTATTCGATCGTGTTTGCCAGCGTGAACGCGAGCTCCTGCACAGCGGTCGCGCCCGCTTCGCGAATGTGATATCCGGAAATGGATATCGGATTCCAATTCGGCACCTGGTCGGCGCAGAAGCGGAATATTTCCGCGATAAGCGCCATGCTCGGCCCCGGCGGATAGATGTACGTGCCGCGAGCGATATACTCCTTGAGGATGTCGTTCTGAATGGTGCCGTTCAGCTTGTCACGCGCAATTCCCCGCTCTTCCGCCACGACGATGTACATGGCGAGCAGAGTCGCGGCCGTCGCGTTGATCGTCATCGACGTCGAGACCTGGTCGAGGGGGATTCCCTCGAGGAGAACCTGCATGTCTTCGACGCTGTCTATCGCGACGCCCGCTCGTCCGACCTCACCGAGCGCGCGCGGCGAATCCGAGTCGAGCCCCATTTGCGTCGGAAGATCGAATGCGACAGAAAGGCCGGTCTGACCGGCATCGAGCAGAAGCTTGAATCGCTCGTTCGTGCTCCTGGCGCTTCCGAATCCGGCGTATTGCCGCATGGTCCAGAAACGGCCGCGATACATCGTCGGCTGGACGCCGCGAGTGTATGGCCACACTCCCGGATCGCCCAGATCGGAATTGTAGTCGAGCTCCGCGTCCTCGGGACGATATACGGTCTTGATTGGTATTCCCGAGGGGGAAAGCCTTTCGCCTGACTCGTGCTTCTTCACGCGCACCGGCTCCCGCGCCGGCATGGCGTCACGCGCCTACCGATCCGACTGCCGAAAGGGAGCTGGCGCTCCTGTGCTCTTCGCCGAGCATCGCGCGCGCCGCATCGACGTCGTTCTTGCTCCCGATGAAGAGAGGTGTCCGCTGGTGTAGGTCGGTGGGCTGAACGTCGAGAATGCGCTGAGTACCATCAGTTGCCGCGCCACCAGCCTGCTCAGCAATGAAGGCAAGGGGATTCGCCTCGTACAACAGCCTCAGCTTTCCGCGCTTGTTCTTCCGGTTGGCGGGATAGGCGAAGAGACCTCCGCCGAGGAGATTCCGATGGAAATCGGCGACCAGCGAGCCCACGTAGCGCGTGCTCATCGGCTGACGGTTCCCGTCCTGTCCACGGTAGTATTGCATGAGATTCTGCACCGGCGGCTCCCACTGACTGTGGTAGGAGTCGTTCACCGAAAGGTATCTGCCGACATCCGGGGTGCGGATGTTCGGATGTGAGAGCAGAAACTCACCGAGCGACGGGTCGAGGGTGAATCCATGCGCGCCCTGACCGGTGGTGTATACGAGCATCGTGCTCGAGCCGTATATCACATATCCGGCTGACACCTGGCGCCGTCCGGGCTGAAGCATGTCCTCCATCTCGCCGCGACTTCCGCGGGTGATCTTCCGCACGACTGAAAAGATCGTTCCGACCGGCACGTTGACGTCGATGTTCGATGAGCCGTCGAGCGGATCGAAAAGGAGACAGTACTTTCCGCAGCGGAAGTTCTCGGGGATGTCGATGATGCCGGGCTCTTCCTCGGAGGCCATGGCGCACAGCCTGCCGCCGTGATCAACCGCTTTGACGATGATCTCGTTCGCCAGAACATCCAGCTTCTGCTGTGTCTCGCCCTGGACGTTCTCCAGATCGGTCGCGCCAAGAATGTCCGCAAGGCCAGCGCTGCGGACCTTGTTGGCGATCATCTTTGCCGCGAGCGCGAGATCGTATAGCAATCCCGAGAGCTCACCGGTCGCTTCAGGATGGAGCTTCTCCTGCTCGATGATGAACCGCTCGATTGTTACGACGGATGTCGCAGTATGCTTGACCACTTCAGAGATCCTTGTCGATGGTGTTCTGCGCGAGGCGCAACGCGGAATACCGGCGAGCATCGATTTCGTAGGCGTTACGCGAGTAACCGTAACGAAGTGACTGCCAAAGGTAGCTCAACGGAAAGGTCTTCCGCTCCAAAAATTGGTGGACGTGACGAAGCTCGTGCAAGAGTAGCTCGGCGCTGAGCGGCGTCGCCGGCGCGATGAAGACTGTGCGCCAGAGCGTGATCGCAGCCGCGCTGCTCGTTGCGAGCGACCAGCCCGCTACTCTCACCGGCAATCCTCCCCTGCGATAGCTCACTTGAGCGAGCTCTGGATAGAGATCCGTAAACGCAGGCGGCAGATCGATTTTCCGTCCAGCTATCGCTGTGAAGAGTCGTGCGCCAACTCCCATTTCTCTCCCTTTGCCTCAACCTCGATTCGAACTCCGTCACTACGCACAACAATCGTACCCGCTTCATCCGTGCGCAAAACTTCCGCACCAACCCGCGCGAGGGCACGGATGACATCACCGCTCGGATGGCCATACTTGTTACCAGCGCCAACCGATATGACGGCCAGACCCGGATGGACCGCGGCGAGAAATTCGTCGCTGCTGCTCGTCGAGCTGCCGTGATGACCGACTTTCAACACATCCGCGCGCAGCTCCTTCGGGTGACGGGCGAGCAGCCAATCCTCTTCGGCGCGCTCAGCATCACCAACAAGCAGAAAGCGCACCATTCCGTATCGCACCAGAGCGATCGTGCTGGCGAGGTTTGGATCCCTCAGGCCGACGGTCCAGACGGAATCGGGAGCCAGGAAGGAAACAACAACGCCGTCGATACGGATCGAATCGCCGGGATGGACGCGGTGCCAGTCGATTCCCTCTTTCCTTGCGACGGCGAGAGACCCGATGTAAGCCTCGGCGCCGCCCGCGAACGCGGCGTCCCAGTAGCTACGCGGATGCATCGCGCTCAGAACGCTGGCGGCGCCCCCCACATGATCGTTGTGCGGGTGCGAGAGGACGAATGACTCGAGCGACCCTCCGCGACGAAGAACGTAGGGAATGACCACCCTGCGCCCCGCGTCACTTCCGTTCCAGGCGGGGCCGGCGTCGAAAAGCACCCACCTCCCGGCGTCCGTCCTGAGCAGGATGGCATCACCCTGCCCGACGTCCAACACGTGCAGCTCCACACCCCCGGTCCGCCCGAGTGGAATAGCGGGGACGAAAACCATTAGCGCGAGCGATCCCACCGCGGCGATCGCCGGTCGAGACGGATAACGACTCACGCACGCGACGACGAGCGAGACGGCCGCGCAAGCGGCGAGCAGAGCGGTTATGGCCGTCGTCGTAACGGTTATCGCTGCTCCGGGGACGGAAGCGGCTGACCAGGCTATCCAATCGAAGGCAAAAAGGAGAGGATGCACCGCCTGGGCGACGAATCGCGCGACTGGCCCGAATGGAGCGAGGACGAGAGCGAGAAAAAGCACCGGTTGTGCCAAGGTGATCACTGGCGCCGCAATCAGATTTGAAACCGGCGCGATGAGACTGACTCGACCAAATACCCAGGCAACGAGCGGTGCAGTAACCGCGCACGCGACCAGTGATGTGACCAGCTCTCTCCCAATGCCCGCCTTCCAACCCGTTAGGCGTGTCGCGAGATGCTTTCGCCACAAGGATCCCGCAGCGACGAGCGCACACATACCCAGCACGCTCAGCTGATATCCGACATCCAGCACAGTACGTGGTGCCAACAGGGGAATGAATGCTCCTATCGCCCACGCGGCCCACGGCGACGTCGGCCGCTGCACCAGACGTGAAATCATCGCGACTCCGAGCATGGCGGCCGATCGAAGCGCGGGTGGCGGCGCGCCAATCACCGCGACATAAACGCCGGTAGCAATGAATGCGCCCAGCAAAGCAACCCGCCGCGGCATGCGAGCTACCTGGAACAGAAGCTCCATTGCCGCAGCGATGACGGCCACATGTAGCCCAGAGATGGACAGCATATGGACGAGGCCAGCCGAGGCGTACCGATCACGCATTTCGGTGGGAATCTGCCGCTGGTCGGCAATGAGGAGCGCTCGGGCCAGAGGCGCGTCCTCACCAAAGGTCTTGTCGATCGAACGCCCGGCGCGCGTCCGGATTCGTGTGAGCAA
>DASZZU010000287.1:0-1666 GCA_035544855.1 Gemmatimonadaceae bacterium
AGCCTCTGGCTTGAAGTGGCTTCCAAATTCACGCCCGGCTCCGCAACGGCGGAGGCGAGCCTTTCCATAGCTCTGGCATCCGCGCTTCCACATTCACCTGCCAAAGTCCTCGCTCTTCTGGGCGAGAAGTATCCTCTCGAAGAAGTTTGCGGGATTCCGTTTCTGCGTCCCGACTCGGCACTCGTGATGAGCTACCACGACGATGCAGTCGCCGCTCTCGGCAGAGTGCGGGACACCCTGCTCACTACAACACGCGATACGTGCCGGGCAGCTCTGGATACCGCTCGCAGCGACAAGCTGGCGCGAATCAACCCGGCCTATATCGTCAAGAACAAGCCGGTGCCCCCTCCTCCGCGGGCGAAGAAGCGCCCCAGGAAGCCACCCCCGCCCGTGACCTCTCCGGACACTAGTTCGTCCGCATGACGCATCGAGGGAGCCCATGGGATACCCTACGCTCCCCGTGCATTCGGAACTAGCGTCTGAACGATGGCCG
The DNA here is from genome assembly GCA_035544855.1 of Gemmatimonadaceae bacterium. Classification (GTDB taxonomy): domain Bacteria; phylum Gemmatimonadota; class Gemmatimonadetes; order Gemmatimonadales; family Gemmatimonadaceae; genus UBA4720. The sequence goes on from DASZZU010000287.1 coordinate 494, forward strand.
ATCCACGGCCGAACCGGATGCGTCCACAAACCAGGAGTTGCTTTGAAGCGTACCGTTTTTGCAGCAGCCCTAGCTGGAATCGCGCTGGTCTCGTTTGAGGCGCGGGCGCAATCAGTGGTACCCAAGTCCGTGCAGTTCGGCGTTGCGGCCGGCGCGGCGATTCCATCGGGCGACCTCTCCCAGGATCTCAAGACCGGCTTCACCGGCACTGCCATCCTCGGATTCAGCCCAACGTTGATTCCGCTCGGAGTCCGCGTTGAAGGCTCGTACAGCCAGATGGGCGTGAAGGGCGGCGGCGGCAACGCCCACTTCACGAGTGTGACCGGCAACCTCGTGTACAAGTTTCCGTCCGCGACGGTCTCGCCGTACCTGATCGGCGGAGCCGGCTGGTATCAGGCTGCAGTGTCCGCCACTGGGTTGGGTACAATCTCCGATAACCATTTCGGATGGAACGCCGGCGCCGGAGTCTCGATGCCGCTCAGCGGGTTCGACACCTTCGTCGAAGCACGCTATCATCGCGTGATCATCAAGAATGGCAGCGGCACAGTCGCGTACATTCCGATCACTTTCGGAATCATGTTCTAGTCGCGGTTTCCGCAACCGCAAAGAGCGGGAGAGAGCAAGTGCTCTCTCCCGCTCTTTTTTTTTGCTCTTCCGAGACTGAACTCGTCCTTCAGGCATACTGGATAGCAACAACTACCTGCACCAATTGTCGCCCCTGATGACACCAGAGAAGCAATGCGCCTGCTCGTAGTCGACGATGACAGCGCGATCCTCAAATTGATTTCCCGCGTGCTGCGCGACGAATCGTACGCGATCGATGTCGCGTCGACCGGCGAAGAGGCACGCATGCTCGCGCTGGTCAACGAGTACGACGGGATAATCCTGGATCTGCAGCTCGGCGACCGTCACGGTTTCGAGATCCTTCAGGAGCTGCGGCGAAACGGGCGCCGGACACCGGTGCTCCTTTACTCCGGGCTCAGTGACACGGAGACGATCGTGCGCGGCCTCGACGCGGGTGCCGACGATTACGTGGTGAAACCCGTCTCGAACGAAGAGCTGCGAGCCCGAGTGCGCACGCTCGTCCGGCGAGGGTCGGGAAGCCGCGTGTCGGAGCAGGTGAGCGCCGGGAACCTGACCCTGAATCGTCTGACGCGGCGAGTGACCTGCGGC
>DASZZU010000288.1:0-9137 GCA_035544855.1 Gemmatimonadaceae bacterium
GGCTACATCGCCAGCCGATCCCGGCACAATCTCGGTCTCGCGATCGATCTCACCTTGATCGACCTCGCTACGGGCCGAGAGCTCGAGATGGGAACGCCGTTCGATACGTTCTCAGCGGCGGCTCACATGGCGAACGCGACCGGAGTCGCCGCGGTGAGTCGACAGAAGCTCAAGGCCGCGATGGAAGCCGAGGGCTTCGTGAACTACGACCAGGAGTGGTGGCACTACACCTTCAACGTGCCGAACCCTCTGCGCTTTGATCGTCCGATACGGTAGCCGACTTGAATTGGGCGGGTGCACTGGCCGCCTCATCGTCCTTGCGGCGACTCGGAATGGAGAAGCAGAATGCGGTGCCATCGTCCAGGAATTCAGCCCACGTCCGCCCGCCTATCGAAGCGGCCGTCTCTCGGACGATGCTGAGACCCAATCCCGTTCCGTCGATGCCACCCTGAGTATCCTCATGGGCGCGGAAGAACCGCTCGAAGAGTCGTGATCGCTTCGCCTCGGGAACTCCCAAGCCGTTGTCGCGCACTTCAACAATCGTCTGGGGCTCTGCACCAACATCGGGTGAAGTCACCTTAACTCGAATCTCGACCCAGCGTTTCTCCTTGGCGGGATCAGAATACTTGATCGCATTCGCTATCAGATTCGAGAGACACAGCTCGAAGGCCGCGGCGCTGACGTCCACCGCTGGCAAGTCGGCTGCGATTTTGATCTCGACCCCGCGAGCATGGGCGGCCTCGCGGAGCTGTCGAGCGACCTCGGCCGCGGCTTGTGGGAGCGCGACGTGCCGGGAGCGGCGCACATCCTCGCCCATCCGCGAGAGCTCGACGAGGTTCTCGAGCGAGACTTTCATGGTTTCGGTGTTGCGCACGATCATGGAGACCATTCTCTGCTCCTGCTCCTTCGACGTTCCGCCGAGCTGGAGGATCTCGGCCGCACCGCCGATCGCCCCAATGAGATTTCTAAGCTCGTGACTGAGCGCGCGATTAAAAGCGCGGAGGCGCTGCTCGCGCTCGCTCAGTTGTTCCTTGACCAGGCTCAGGTAGTGCGTGAGCGTGGCCTGCTGAATCAGTGCGACTGCCAGAAAGAGCCGGTGGGCGCAAGCGAGCAGCTCACCGCGACTGCACGGCTCCTCGATTCCATCCGCGATGCGTGACAGGAAGGAGAAGAGAATCCCGCCAAAGATCTCATACTCCTTCAATAGCTCATATTCGTCGAATCCCTGAGAGAACCGGAGCTCACCCAGCTCCATCGCCTTCGCCACAACTGGCACATCGGACAGGACGACCGTCTCCGGATTTTCGATGTAGTCGGCGATGCCCAGAATGAGGAGGGGAACGTGATCGAGGAGGGCGTCGGTGGGGAAAATTCGGTTCGGGTCGAGGCTGACTCGCGCGCTGATCCGGTCGAGCCAGCGGCGAGTGAGGTCGTCGCGGCTGTCGCGCATTCTGTCCGCCAGCACCCTGGCCAGCGTGCAATTCTCGAATGGAAGCTCTGCTTCCCCGGTGCCCGATCGTTGTGAGATGCCCATAGTCCCCTCCCGAAGAACTCGCCGCCTGCGGAACTACTCAACAAACGCAAAATCTGCTCCGCGCTGCCAAGCCCACCCGGTGGCAGCTGCTTGACATAGGGGAGGGGGGTATATTGATTCAGGTGAGGAGGGCCTGAGCGTGGCAACCCAGCTCGTCGCAAGCAACCAAGACTCGATATCGTTTCCCGTAACGGGAATGACGTGCGCAGCCTGTCAGGCGCGCGTCCAGCGCGCGCTCGCCGCCGAGCCCGGCGTTATCGACGCTTCCGTAAACCTCGTTACGAAGAGCGCGGCGGTCCGATATGACCCGGTGGCGGGAAGGCAGGCTGACAGCATGTACGATGAGCTTGTTGATCTCATGTACACGCACAGTCGATAGCGGACGTAGCGAGGCTAAACACTATCAGCGTGAAAGCTGGCAGCTCACAACTCGTTCAGTTGCAGTGGTTTAAGCCCGACCACAATGTCCGAGCGCGCATAGCTTTCGGCCCGGATCGGTGAATCGGCAAGCCGCCGAAGAATCGCATCACGCGCGGGGTCTCTCAATGCCAGTCGGGCTCGTCGCTCAGGGTATCGACGTGGATCCGCCGCGCTGATGCTTTTCCGGAGACGCGCTCCCATCCGGCTTTGGTGCTTCTGTGGGCGACCGCGATCTCGAAGCTGTCGGGCGGAAACCATCGTGCGTGATTGAAGTCCTCGTCGCAGTCGCAACCTCCGCCACCCGGACCCTTCGCCACGATTTCTCCAGTGGCGAGGTTGCGCACGACAGCGTACGTCCCGGGATTTTCGGGAGTTGTGTCTTCGCCGACGTAGCCGATGTAGCGGCCATCGGGAGAGACGAGGACATCCTGATACGAAGACCAGACGTCGGCGGGCATGGGGTTCGTTTCAATCCGGTGCTGACCCAGGCGCGCCCGAAAAATCTGTCGCTGCGGGGTTGATGAATCTTCGGAGACCTGCATGAGCCCGATAACCAGCGTATCGCCAACGACTACTGGAGCGGGCGGTATCACGTTGCGAATCGTGTCCGCGCCCAGCGGCGAGATTACCTCGATGCGGTACACCACTCCAGTGTCCTGCATCGTCTGCCACGACTGAGTGAAGGCGGAGTCGAGCACATTGATGCGCGTACGGCTATCGTCTTCTCCACTTCTGTCGCACGCGCCAGTCGCGAATACGGCAGCCGCGCCGATGAGCAAGAGGATCACACGTGCGCGCATGATGGCTACTTCTCGACCTCGTCTTCAGTGCTCCCCGAAGAAACCGGCCGCGCCGGCGAAGTCTTTATCTCCTCCGTACTCGGCACGATCGGAGGAAGTCCCGCCGCCTTCAGTGACGCGTTGATCGGAGGGAGGATGATGAGCGCTCCGCGCATGGCCGAAAGCTGTCGATCCAGCTGGGCCGACAGATCATTGAACACCGTGTACGACTGGCTGGTCGGCTTCGCATCGGTCCCACCCACGACGCCCGAGAGCGCCGCGATCTTGTTGTTCAGTCTGATCGGATAGTTGAGCGGGTCCTGACCCGACTGGTTCTTCACCTGGTAGATCTCGCTCTCGACCGCTGAGAGCCGGTCGGTGAGCGACCTGGCGGCGCTCGCAAACGCCGCGCTCTTGTCGGGCGGCATCTTTTTAGAACGATCGGCGAGCTGCGCCTTCACGTTCCGAATCAATTTCACCGCGTCATTCGCCTGGGTTGTCTTGTCGTGAACGCGCATCAGGAAATCGAACTGCTCGCGCAGGTCGGCGTCGCTGGCGGCGCTGCGGGGGTCTTTCACGACGGTGAGCGGCTGCCGATAGCTCTGACCATTCACGGTCATGCGCACCGCGTAGGTGCCCGGAAGAACCACAGGGCCGGAGGTGACGCCGGCCCAGAGGATCATGTTCTCGAACACAGAAGCATCCGGATATCGGAGATTCCACGCGAACGTGTTGAGGCCGGTCTTGTTGGCTACTCGCGGCGGCGGTGGGCGTCGCGGAGGATCGTCGTCCCCCGGAGGCGTTTCTTCCCCGCGTGCCTCCGATTTCGTTGTCGTGTCGGGCGTGACGCCTGCGCGCCGGAGACTGTCGTTGCGTGCTGCACGAGTGCTGTCGGCGCGAATCGAATCGGCCGCGACGGTCGGGTCCTGCTGGCTGGTGAAGCTCCGTATCACTTTGCCCTGCGCATCAAGAAAATCCATCGTCACGACCTGCCGCGGCTGCGCGAGCCAGTAGTACACCGCTCCACCCGACGGTGGATTCGCCCCCGATGGATGTCCGCCGGCGGAACCGCTCCCTCCACCGCCGCCGAACACGGCGCGATAAACCTTTCGCGGCTTGAACAGATACGCGGGAGCCCGCGTGATCTCTGGATGCATCTGCCTCAATGCGGAAAGATCATCGAGTATCCAGAATGACCGGCCGTGGGTTGCGGCGATGAGATCGCCTTCCTTGATGGCGAGATCGTGGATCGGCACCATAGGCAGATTGCGCCTGAGCGTCTGCCAGGTTGCGCCGTCGTCGAATGACACCCAGACCCCGCGCTCGGTCCCCGCGTACAGCAAACCAGCGCGCTCGGGATCTTCGCGCACAACTCTGGTGAACTCGGTCGCCGGTATTCCATTGGCGATCGGAGTCCAGGTCGCGCCGTAGTCATTCGTCTTGTACAGATACGGCTTCATGTCATCGAGCTGGTAGCGATTCGCGGCGAGATACGCCGTTCCCGGTGCAAAGTTCGAGGGCTCTATCATTGAGATACGCGCCCATTCCGGCAATCCCTCCGGTGTCACGTTTTTCCAGGTCTTGCCCGCGTCGCGAGTGATGTGCACGAGCCCATCGTCCGAGCCCGCCCAGATCACTCCAGCGGTGCGCGGCGACTCCGCGATCGTGAATACGGTCGCGTAGTACTCGACGGAGGTCTGATCCTTGGTGATGGGTCCGCCCGAAGAGCCGAGCGTCCGCGGATCATGCCGGGTGAGATCCCGACTGATTGCCTTGTACGTCTGCCCTTCGTCATCGGATTGGAAGATCACACTGCTGCCGATGTACATCCTGTTCGGATTGTGCGGCGAGATGACGATTGGAAACGTCCACTGAAAGCGATACTTCGCATCGGCGGCGTCGTGACCCATCGGATTGTTCGGCCACGGGTTGACGTCGCGCTCGAATCCGGTGTTGATGTTCTTGTGAGTGAGAAAGCCGCCATACGAGCCCGCGAATACGACATCGGGCGAGTCCGGACGCACAGCGATGTAACCGCTTTCCCCTCCACCGACGTCATACCAGTCGCTGATATCAATTCCGCCGCCCTTCCTGCTGGGCCCGCATAATGTCGAGTTATCCTGTTGCGCCCCGCAGACCCGGTAGGGAAAATGGTTCGTGGTGACGACGTGGTAAAACTGCGCCGTCGCCTGGTCCTGTTCGCTCCAGGATTTGCCGCCGTTGAACGACACGTTCGCTCCGCCGTCATTCGATTCGATCATTCGCTGCGCGTCGTTCGGCGCGATCCACAGGTCGTGGTTGTCGCCGTGCGGCACCTGGATGTTGCGAAAGGTCTTTCCATTGTCGGTGGAGCGGTACATGCCAGTGTTCAACACGTAGACCGAATTCTCGTCCTTGGGATCGGCGAAGATTCTCGTGTAATACCACGCGCGTTGGCGCAGTCGGCGATCGCTGTTGGTGCGCGTCCAGGTCGCCCCTCCGTCCATCGATCTGAACACGCCACCCGAATCGGCTTCCACGATCGCCCAGACATGGCTCGGGTTGGCCGGTGAGACCGCGAGGCCAATGTTGCCGATCACGCCTTGTGGAAGACCCGGATTGCGCGTGATCTCTGCCCAGTGTTCGCCTCCGTCCGTCGACTTGAAGATTCCGGTGCCGGCTCCGCCAGACACGAACTGCCAGGGAGTACGCCACGCCTGCCAGAACGCCGCATAGAGCGTCCCCGGATCCTTGGGATCCATGACGAGATCGGTGATGCCCGTGGAGTCGTTCCGATAGAGAATTTTTCTCCAGCTCTTGCCGCCGTCGATGGTCTTGTAAACTCCGCGCTCCGCGCTGGGGCCGAAGACGTGCCCCTGCGCGCCGACGTAAACGATGTCGGGATTCGTCGGGTGGACGCGCACCCGCGAGATCTGCCGGGTGTCGGGTAGCCCGAGAGAGACCCAGGTTTTTCCGGCGTCAGCAGTGCGCCACACTCCATCGCCGTGCGACACGTTGCCGCGAATTGGATACTCGCCCGCGCCCACATAGACGATATCCGGATTGGATTCGCTGATGCCAATCGCACCGATCGTCCCGCCAAAATATTTGTCGGTTACCGGTGCCCAGGTGATCCCGCCATCGGTGGTCTTGAACGCCCCGCCGCCGGTGGTGCCGAAGTAGTACTCGTTGGGTCTCTTGCTCGAGCCGGCAACCGCGACGGATCTGCCGCCGCGAAATGGCCCGATCTCGCGCCAACGCAGCGCGGCAAAAGCCGTGGTGTCGTAGATCGGCGAGGTCGGTATTGTTGGATTGAGACGTCCGGAAATTCTTCCGGGCGGATTCTGCGCCCTCGCGTTTGAGGGAAGGAGCAATACGGTCGTCAGGCCTGCGCCGACGAGAAAGCGAAGGGCGTTAACTCTCACGAATGAATCTCCAACGGGCGGGTTGAATGACCGCTACTATGTAGCAGTCGCGTCAACCAATCGGCAAGTGCGCCCGACGTTTTTCACGAACGCGCGCGACATTTCGGCTGCCCTCGACGGAGCTGATGAAATGTCGCAGCTTTCACGCCGCTATCACGAAATTTGCAGATTAATCACTGCAAACCAACAAATGTGGAGGATGGATGAGACAGGAATCCTTTGAGGAGCAGCAGGAGGCTCTCGACCCGCATCGCCGCGAGGAGCGGGATTCCGCCGCGCTCGAGATTGCGGGACGCCTTCGCCAGAAGGGGGTGCTCCTCACCGGGCGCGAGACGAGCGCCCAGCTCGACGATCTGCTCACCGCCGTCGATCGCTTCGAGGCGGCCGTGATAGCGCGAGGGGGAGACTTGTTCGTGAACTCCCCGACGTCGCATCCGCCGGAAGATCCCGATTTCGTCATTCCCCAGCGCGTGCCGGGTGAAGATCCCGAGGCATACGCGGCCCGCATCAACGCCGCGGCGGACCGTCTCGAGAAAGCCGACTTCTAGAAGGCTCGAGCCGCGGTGAAGAGCGCGACGAGGAGGAGCATCCGCTGGGCGCAGGCCGGCCTGCTGACGAACGCGGTGCTCGTGATCGTCAAATTCGTCGCGGGAATCGTCGGCCACGCCAACGCCCTCGTCGCCGACGCGGTTGAGTCCTCGGCCGACATTTTCTCATCGCTCATCGTATGGATGGGTCTCAGCATCGCCGCGCGGCCCGCCGACGAGGACCATCCGTATGGGCATGGCAAGGCCGAGCCGATCGCCGCGGCCATCGTCTCGCTCATGCTCCTCGGCGCCGCGGCGGGAATCTCGACCATTGCGATTCGTGAGATCAGGTCACCGCATCACCTGCCCGCGCCCTTCACGCTCTTCGTAGCTGCCGGCGTGATCTTCATGAAGGAGTTCCTCTATCGCCGCGTGTCGCGCGTAGGGAAAGAAGTCGGCAGCACCGTCATCGCGGCGGACGCCTGGCACCACCGCGCGGATGCTATCAGCTCTCTGGCTGCATTCATTGGAATCAGCATCGCGCTTATCGGTGGTCGGGGTTGGGAGGCGGCGGACGATTGGGCGGCGCTCGTCGCAGCCGTCGTCGTCGCAATCAACGGCATTCGTACACTTCGGCCGGCAATCGCGGGATTGATGGACGAGGCGCCGGACCGCACCGTAAAAGAGCGCGCGCTCGACGCTGCCTCGAGCGTTGCTGGAGTCCGCAGCGTAGAGCATCTCAACATACGCAGTTACGGACTAGGGTTTTACGTCGATCTGCACGTGAAGGCAGATCCCGCCATCTCACTCGAAGCAGCGCACGAAATCGCGGCGAAAGTGAAGTACGCCATTCTTGAAGCGATCCCCAGAGTGGCGAGCGTGCTGGTGCACATGGAACCGCATCGGGAGAGGGGGGCAGTCGCGAACGATCCGCTGTTCAGCCTGCCACCGATGTAGGTGGGCCGGCTAGTCGCGCTTCCAATTGCCGCTCTTCCCGCCTCGCTTTTCGCTCAGGCGAATTCCTGAGATCTCCATGCCGCGGTCGAGCGCTTTGGCCATGTCGTAAATCGTGAGGAGCGCGACGGTGACGGCCGTCAGCGCCTCCATCTCTACGCCCGTGGGTCCTCTCGAAGACGCCCACGCCGAAGCCCGCAGTCCGGGGAGGGCGCGGTCGACATCGAACTCGATACCAACATCCGTGAGCGAAAGTGGGTGGCAGAGCGGGATGAGCGCGGCGGTTTTCTTCGCCGCCATGATTCCGGCGATTCGCGCCGTCGCGATAACATCGCCCTTCGACACGGAGTTTCCCTCAATCGCGCGAAGAGTTTCGGCGGTCATTGCGATCGAGCCTTCCGCCCGTGCGGTGCGGACCGTGTCGGCTTTCGCGCTCACATCCACCATGCGCGCTCGCCCCGCGGCGTCAGTGTGTGTGAGGTCTTTCATTTCCGGGATGTGGGGCGCTCAGTCATTTCAATGTCGTAGAGAGCTCGCGAATCAGTTTCGCGGTGATGACCTGTGGACTCACGTTTCCATTCGCGTAAGTCTGGGCGCGCAGGACCGCATCGACCGCCTTACTGGCCGAAGCGGCGGCCCCATTGTCGTTTCGATGCAACGCATCGCGAACTCTCTCACCCAATAAGTCGATGAGAGCGTCGAGAGTATCCGTGAAAGCGCCGCGAGCGCCAGCGGCCCCCTGAGCGAGCGCCGCGGAGTAGTGCGAGGCGCGTCGAGCGCTTGTCGCGGCGTCGATTATCTTGCGCGCGCTGATCGTGGCTTTCGCGTCGTCCTCTCCGGTGAGAAGCCTTCCAGGAGCGCCGGCGGCTACACGAACTCTCTCGGCCGTGCCGCTCTTCGATTCTTTGTCGAGAATCTTCTTCACCGCCGGATTCTCGATGAACGCGCGCACGGCGGCATCGGGGACGAGAGGGACTCGGACAGAAACCACTCGCGATCTTATGGTCGGAAGTAGCGCACCCGGCTCGCTCGATGTGAGAATGATCGTGGTGTCAGCGGGCGGCTCCTCGAGAAGCTTCAGAAATGCATTTGCCGCCATGTCAGCCCCTTCCTGGGGCACCATGCGCTCCGCATCGCCGACGATGAAGATTTTCCGCCGTCCCATCGCCGGCGACATCGCCGCCCGCTGAACCAGGGACCGCACCGTTGCGACATAAATCCCTTCGCTCCCCGACGGCGATGCATAGAGGCCCAGGTTCTCCACTCGCTCCGCAATCGCTTCGGCGTAGTCATCGCGCACCTGCTCCTGATCGGGATCGGCGTCCTTGAGGCGCGGGCGGGGGAACACCCAGTGGAGGTCAGGGTGCGTGATCGCTCGAACGTAGCGGCATGCCGTGCATGTTCCGCACGGAGCCTCCTCTGCGGTGCAGAGGAGGCGCTCCGCGAGCCATAGCGCGAGTCGCTGCTTTCCGACTCCTCGCGGGCCCTGAAAGAGGAGACTCGAAGGAAGAGTCCCGGC
>DASZZU010000289.1:0-5035 GCA_035544855.1 Gemmatimonadaceae bacterium
CGCCGTGTTCAGTGCGGGCGACAGGTGCGGCGCGTACATGAGCGCCGACGCCGTGAGGAGAAAGACGACGGCGGCTCTCAGGCCGTTGAGTATTCGCTCCGCCCTGTCGCGCCTGAGGCGAAGACTTGGCGGTGGCGCGAATGAGGAGGTCGAGAATAACTGCATTACTGGAATTTGGTTGCAACGGGCTGGCTGGGGTAGCAGGCCGACGAGGATCCTGCTACCCCCGACGACGGTTTAGTGGTTCCGCCGTCGTCGTTGCCGTCATCACCCTCATGATATTCTTTAAGCGCGCGCTCATACGCGAAGTGTTCGTTTGCGACGTGGTCCAAAGTACGTGAATCGGAACGGGAGATGAGCCATTCGAAGGCGGAGGAACGCGCGACAAGGGCGAGCGACTTGTAGCGAACGGTGAAGGACCTTTCGCGCGCGACGATGAAGCGTCGTTTCGCTGAGCTTGAAGCATCACTGAACCGGAACCAATCAACGCTCCGGGTGGATGCACGTACGGTTATTGCAGATATACGCACAGAATTGTGTACAATCCGGGCCGCGGGTGGCAGAACGGCACCCCAAACGTTAACGCGCGAGGCACCAATGTTCACGAGAACCGTCAGACTGTTCCCGGGCCTTATTGCGGCGACCCCGTTGTTGTTCTTCGCCGCTTGCACGGACAACAGCCCTCTCAATCCACTCACCGACGCCGCCGGTACGTATCAGCTGACTTTGTTTCGGGGGGGCCCTCTTCCCGTCACTGACACGTATGCGGCTAGTCAGATCAGCTCGCTCCCCAATGGAGGGACGGTCACCTGGACCGACGGGACCATGGTCCTCAACAGTAACGGAACTTTCATCGAGACCAACAACTACACCGCCATCCCGACCGGCAGCAGCACGACCACGCCCGGGGCGTTCGTCAGCAGCGGCACGTACACGGTGCGCGGCACCGCTTTCACGCTCAGCGTGCCCCCTATTCAGAATCAGGTCGTCGCGCGGTCCGCGACCGGCACCATTTCCGCCTCCAGGATCGACTATCAGGAATTCAACGGCGTCGACTTCGACTCTTTCCAATACAAGCGATAATTCGACTGGTGTTCCGCGCGTAGTTGCGTATCTTCGGGCCAGGCAGAACTGCTGGCACCGGTGCAACAATTGACCGACGCCAACCGTAGGGACTCAACAATCTTCTGAGGACGGACACCATGGGCATCCTGGCCTGGATCGTAGTTGGTCTCGTCGCTGGAGTTCTCGCGTCGCTCGTCATGGGTGGCACCGGGTACGGCATCATCGGTGACATTGTCATCGGCATCGTCGGTGCGTTCATCGGCGGCTGGCTTTTCAGCATGCTCGGAATTGCCACTCCGTTCGGTGGAATGGGTGGCACGATCTTCGTCGCCTTTATCGGCGCGATCGTATTGCTATTCGTCCTCCGGCTGATACGCGGATCGACGCGACGAGTCTGACGCAGTGACGGCGGAGCCGGAGCGCCCTGCTCGCTCCGCCGTTGGCTATTCAGGTACTCCGCTGGTCGCGATGCTCGGGATAAAACCGGGAGCGCGCATGCGAAGAAGAGCTCCACCGCTGACTTTTCGCGCGCGTCCTATTGGCGATAAGTTTCTTCTCATGACGAACAGCAAGGTGCCGAGATGGCGCTGAAAGCAGTCGACGCACTTCTGGCCGGGCTCGTCGACTACGCGGGCCTCTTTCCTCCGGCGAGCGAGGACATGCGGCCCGCACTCGAGAGCTACGCATCGTATCTCGGGAGCTCCGATCGAAAAGCGCTCGGAAGATTCATAGTTCCTCTTCGCCGGCTGAAGGAGCTTGAAGACGCAGGCGAAGGCATGCTCCCACTTGGCCCGGATTCAGAGCCCTGGAGACTCAGTGTGCTCGTGGCGGATGATGTTCGCGCGGCGGGCGAGGAGATGCTCAAGTTCAACTGTCATCACTGGTCGGGATCGCCGGGCGGTCACGCCGTCATCGACGTGGCCGAGCTCAAAGCGAGCACTGCGGCGGAAATAGAGAGTCAGCGCGCGGAGCTTCCGCGCTTCTTCACTCCCTATTTCGAGATTCCAGTCAAGGGCGATGTCTCGCCACTCGTCGAAGCGCTCGCGCGGACGGGCTCTCGGGCGAAGATTCGAACGGGCGGAGTGACTCCTGAAGCGTTTCCGCCGGCGGAGGAGATCATCGACTTCATCACGGCGTCCAAACGGGGAGGGGTGCCGTTCAAGGCTACTGCAGGATTGCATCACCCGATTCGCGGGAGCTATCGACTCGCTTACGAGCCCGACAGCCCGACTGGAAAAATGTATGGGTTCCTGAACGTCTTCATGGCGGCCGCCCTCGTGTACGCCGGTGAGTCCGAGGATACGGCGCTCGCCGCGCTGGAGGAGGAAGATCCGTCAGCATTCTCCTTTCCCGACGACGCGATCGTCTGGCGCGGCAAGCGCATCGACGCCGAGCAGATTCAGGCGTCGCGCGCCGAATTTGCGATATCGTTCGGCTCATGCTCTTTCCGCGAGCCAGTCAATGAGCTAGAGAGCCTCGCCCGCGCTGCGCGTCTAAGGAATCAGTGAATCAGACGCACGATCCGGCGCTCACGTCGTGGGTCGAGTCGGCCAACTCTCCCGACGCCGACTTTCCGATCCAGAATCTTCCGTTCGGCGTATTCTCGCGCAAAGGCGAAATCGAGCGTCGCGTCGGCGTCGCGATCGGTAGTCAGATCGTCGACGTCGGCGAATCGCTGAGCGCGAATCTGTGGACCGGAAAGGCTCGCGACGTGGCGCGCTTCTGCGACCGGCCGACGATGAAGGAGCTGATGCAGGCGCCGAAGGAATCGTTGTCCGAGTTTCGCGCGCGGCTGAGCGAGCTGCTTTCCGGAACCCCGGGCGACGAAAGCGCGATCAATCCGCTGCCGCCAGGCGCGCTCGTTCCGATGTCGGAAGCCGAAATGCGTCCGCCGACCGAGATCGGCGACTACACTGACTTCTACGCGTCGATCTATCACGCCACCAACGTCGGCAAACTTTTCCGCCCCGAGAGTCCTCTGCTGCCCAACTACAAGCACGTCCCAATCGGGTATCACGGCCGCGCGTCGTCGATCGTACTCAGCGGCACTGAAGTGCGCCGTCCAAAGGGCCAGACTCTTCCGACGGGCTCAACGACGCCGACGTTTGGCCCTTCCCAGATGCTCGACTACGAAGCCGAAATCGGATTCTTCGTGGGGAAGGGCAATGAGCTGGGAGAGCCCGTTTCCATCGGCGAGGCCGAGGAGCACATCTTCGGAATCTGTATCGTCAATGATTGGTCCGCGCGGGACATCCAGTCGTGGGAATATCAGCCGCTCGGACCTTTCCTCTCCAAGAATTTTGCCACGAGCATCTCACCCTGGATCGTGACGTGGGAAGCGCTCGAGCCATACCGGGTCCCCGCCTTCTTCCGCCCGCCCAGTGATCCGCAGCCGCTTCCATATCTCTCTTCGGAAAAGGACAGGAACGAAGGGGGAATAGATCTCACGATCGAGGTCTACATCCGGTCGATGCTGATGCGTGAAGGGCACTTGAGGCCTTCACGGTTGAGCGCTGCGTCCCTCGCCGACATGTACTGGACGCCCGCCCAAATGCTCACCCACCACACGAGCAGCGGTTGCAACCTGCAGCCAGGTGACCTTTTCGCGAGCGGCACAGTGTCCGGACCCGAGGCCGGCTCGCAGGGATGCCTGCTGGAGCTCACGCGCCGCGGGGCGGAGGCGATCGTTCTTCCGACAGGGGAGGAGCGGAGATTTCTGCACGACGGCGACGAGATCATCATGCGGGCCCATTTCCAGCGCGAAGGAGCCGCCCGGATAGGGCTCGGCGAGTGCTCTGGCCTCATAGTCGCATCTCCCGCGCGATAACACTCAACGTCAATCGATGTCTGTGTCAAAGAATGGGCGTAAGCCCTTGTACGTGGTGCGCAACTCGCGCATTCACGGTCGCGGCGTCTTCGCCGCCCGCTACATCCGCAAGGGTACCCGGATTCTCGAGTACACGGGCGAGCACATCGACGACGACGAGGCCGACCGGCGTTACGACGACACGAAGATGAAGCGACACCACACCTTCCTGTTCACCCTCAACAAGAACACGGTCATCGACGGAGCCGCGAGCACGGGCGGTGGAGACGCGAGCTTCATCAATCACTCGTGCGATCCGAACTGCGAGGCGGTGATCACGGGGAAAAAAATCTTCATCCACGCTTTGCGCGGCATCGAGCGGGGTACGGAGCTCGCCTACGACTATCAGTACGAGCGTACGGGTAAGAACGACGCGGAGCTGGAGAAGTTCTATCTCTGCAAGTGCGGCGCGGCAAATTGCCGGGGAAGTATAATGAAGCCAGCGAAGAAGAAGCGGACTGGACTTCGCGCGCGCACTCCCTTTATTCCAGCGTGAACTCTTTTCGGAGCATCTGCATGCGTTTCTGTCATCGCGCGCTCACCTTGACCTTTGCGCTCGCGACTTCGGCGGCGGCGCAGACCTTGGCAGTCCCGATTCAAACCAAGCCTCTCGATCCGGCCAATCTCGACCGGTCGGTCCCGGCCTGCACGGATTTCTACCACTTCGCGAACGGCGGCTGGGTCAAGACCCATCCGGTCCCCGCCGCATTCTCGCGGTGGGGGAGCTTCGATGAGCTATCGGATAACAACCAGACCAACCTCCTGACCATCCTGCGGAATGCGGCCGCGAACCGCAACACCCAGGCGAACGCAGATCTGCGGAAGCTCTCGGTCTACTACTCGTCGTGCATGGACTCGGCGGGCGCCGAGCGCGCGGGCGGACAGCCCATCGCTGCCGAGCTGTCGCGCATCGCCGCAATTGGCAACCGGACTCAAGTCGAAGCCGAGATCGCGCGACTGCATTCGATGGGAGTCCGAGCTCTCTTCGGGTTCGGCGCGTCGCAGGACGCAAAGAACAGCTCCGCGGTCATCGCCGGGATCAATCAGGGCGGACTCTCCTTGCCGGATCGTGACTACTATTTGAATCCGGAGAAGCGGTACGCC
>DASZZU010000290.1:0-2521 GCA_035544855.1 Gemmatimonadaceae bacterium
GCAACGCTTGGGGACGATCTCCACGCCTGACTTCGTCAGGGTCTCGTAGCGGGCGAGCTTCTCCGGATAGCGCGAGATGGTGGTCGGATTGTAGGAGAGCGAGAGGAAGAAGTTGTCGGTGAGACTCAACGCGAACAGCTCCTCGATGTCCCTCGCTCGTGCCAGACGCTCGATGCCCAGCACGACCTGACTCCCAAGCCCCTTACCATGGTGCGGTGGAGCCACTGCCACCGACGAAACCTCCGCCAGCGAAGGGGAATATTCCTCCAGCGCGGCGCACGCAATGACGCGTCCGCTCCGGTCAGTGGCCACGACGTAGTTATCGATGCGCGCGGCGATCTGATCGAGCGTCCGCGGCAGCATCAACCCCTGCGCGGCGTACTGGGCGACCAGCTCGAGGATCTGCGGCGCATCAGGGCGTACCGCCCGGCGCACCAGCGCCGAGATGGTGGAGGTCGGCTTGGAGAGGCTGAGAGTAGCCGAGGAGGTAATTGGGAAATTATGCACAAGGAATGTATATATACACACTCCTCGCCCCGCAAGGGTTTCCGCCCGGTCTACGACCTGAGGCCGTCCCTGTCAGTAGCTCGCAAAGACTTTGGTCTTGCCGTTCTTGTCGAACGAGAGAACCTGATAGTGCTGTTGCCGCGGACCTTCCATCCCCGGCGAGCCCATCGGCATACCCGGTACGGCGAGTCCCGCGACCTTGGGCTTCTCCTTCAGTAACTTCGCGATATCCGCGGCAGGCACGTGTCCCTCGATCAGGTAGCCGTTCACCACCGCGGTATGACACGAGGTCAAGGCTTTCGGGACGCCGAGCGTGCGCTTTATCTCCGCCATTTCGGGAGTGTCCTTCGCGTCGACACGGTAGCCGTGCTTGATGAGATGCTCGATCCAGCTCTTGCAGCAGCCGCAGCTGGGATCCTTGTAGACGGTGATCGTCGGCTCTTTCGGCGTAGCATTGACCGACGGAGCAGCCGCTCCGGTCGTGAGCGTCAGCGCGAAGAATGCCGCGCCAAGGGCAAATGTTGTTCGGAAGTCTCTTTTCATTCGGGAATTGAGTTGAGTGTGCGTTCGATTTGTTTTTTGTGACGTCCTTCGTGCTGACCGACGAATATCAGCCACTGATAGAGATCGAGCTCCCCGAGGATTGGATGTGTGTGCTTGATCTCGCCAATTGAAAGCCCGTTGGCCGACACCGCGGCTGCGCGCAACGCTTCCCGTGAGCTCTCGAGCCCCTCGACGGCTTCGTTGATATCGATATTTGGACGCGGGTGGACGGTGGCCGGCGCCTGCATCACTGCATTGTCCAGTCTGGCGCTGTGTTGTTCGAAAGATGGCAGCACCGGCTCTGTCGATCTCTCCTCGCCGAGTCCCGCTTCCCGTGCCTGGCCGACACGCTTTGTAATCAGTCGGGCGACTCCAGCCTCCACCATCCGCAGGTGCTCGAGTATCTCGGCGACTGACCATCCCTCGGCAGTGGCCCGCCGACAAAGCCGATCACCGGGTATACCGGCGACGCTCTGAAGAAGCTCTTTCCGCCTTTCTTCCACGTAGTTCATCGCTTCCGCGAGTCTCGCGTGCATCAAACCTTCCTCCTTATCCAGAATCTACGCTCGGCCCCCGTATTCGGCTCACAGTGCTTCCCCTCTCACCACAATCGGTCTCGGCGTCATTCTTGCTTTCGGTATATATTCGGTAGCCAATCATGACCTTCATCTGCCTCTGGAGTCCCGCCACCACCGCCACTGCTACACAGGAGAGCGAGCTTCTACACAAACTCATTCCTTCATTACTCAGTGCCGCTCCGCGGGTGATGCTGGGAGTCAATGGAATAGTTTGGGCTGACGCGAGAGGGATGAGCGCCGAGCCTCTGGCGAGAGATCTTCTTCAGCTCTTTCACGATAACGGAGTGGAGAAGGTTAGCGTAGCCGTTTCCCTTGCTCCTATATGTGCCGAGGTTGCCGCGCGCTACGGTAAAGGCGCACTGATCGCGATACCACCCGGCTCCGAGCAGGATTATCTCGCTCCGCATCCCGTTGGAGTGCTCGAGCCATCGCTCGCTTTATCGTCTCTGCTCGATGGAATAGGCGTGGAGAGCTGCGGAGATCTGGCGAAGCTCGATCTCGAATCAGTCGAAGTTCGATTCGGCGCCGAAGGAGCGCGGCTCTGGCGACTATCGAGGGCCGACGACTCGCGCCGCATCTTCACCAGCATCCCGCGCGCTCTGCCATCCGCTTCGCTCGATTGGGTCGATTACACTCTCAAGGATCCCGAGCGTCTCGTCTTCATCATCAACGCGCTCATCGGAAAAATCACGACGGAGCTGAGATCGCGCGGACAGTGCGCGCGAGAGATGACGATGATTTTCTCGCTCGCTAATCGCGAGAGCTTCGAGCATCTGGTGCGTCCGGCGAGATCTACGTCGAGCCACAAGGCGTGGATGCGACTGATACGCGCGCATCTGGAAAGGATCACTCTCCCCGATGGCGTCGTCGGCATCACGATTCGTGTGGAGTCC
>DASZZU010000291.1:0-1730 GCA_035544855.1 Gemmatimonadaceae bacterium
ATCCTGCCTCACGACGCAACGCGCGACCGCGGTACCCGCTGCATTGTATCTCCACCCTTTGAGAGGAAACAATCATGTTGAGAAGAAGTTGGACCGTCTGCGCCATGACGGCCTTACTCCTCGGCGGAACGGCGGCGGCACAGTCGCCAGGTACGTTGCTGGTAGGAGGGTTCGGCACATGGACGCACTTCGATAGCAAGTGGAACCTGGATAGCAGCTTCGGCAGTTCCTGGGGCTACGGCGGACGTGTTGGCGCATTCATAGCGCCGAACTGGAACGTCGAGGCCGACGGCTGGTACACGCCGGCGAAGTCGAAAGTGGGCAATCTCGATGTCAAGGCGAGCGCATTCACTGCCCGCCTCGTCTACAGCTTCCCGATCGCAAACCTGCCGTCCATCCACATCGGTGCCGGCGGAGCTCTCGAGAACTTCCGCGGAGCGACTGTCACCAGCGGAGGCACATACCAGTTCGGAGCAAATGGACTGGCAGGCTTTAACCTTGGGTTTGGCGGCGTTTCTCTTCGTGTTGACGGACTCGTGAACTACCTGCCGTCCAACGGGAGCAAGCTTGATTTCGGCGCTCAGGCCGGACTCCAGCTCTCGCCCGACCTGCGCGACCTCTTCGGTGGTGGCGCTACAGGCAACCCCGTCATGTGGGCTCCGTACCAATGGTGGGACAACCTCGACGCACCCCTTCCGGGAACGGTTGAAGCAGGTGGCTTCGTTCAATGGAGCCGCTTCGATGACAACGCGGGAAAGCGCGGGGCCATTCCGAAGAACGGGATTGGTTACGGCGGCCGCCTTGGCGTGTTCCTCAGCGATCCCAGATGGGAAATCGAAGGCGATGGCTACTATTCGCCCCAGACCAATCGCGCCCCGGCTTGCTGCTCTGTTAATCAGCCGGCTAAAGTCAACGCGCACGCGTTCGCCACTCGCCTCAACTACAACTTCCCGATCGGCAACTTGATGGGCAGGCAGAGCCAGTTCATCATCGGCGCCGGCGGCGTTCGCACGAGCTACAAGTTCACGGGTGCCAGATCTGGTCTAGACAGCTACACCTATAACTTCGGCGCCAGCGGCCTTGCCGGCATTCGTCTCGGCATCGCGAATCGTACCGCGCTGCGTATCGACGGTGTGGTTGACTACATGCCGAATCACAAGCCAAGCGCGAATCTCAACCTCCACGCTCGTGGCGGCTTGAGCTTCCTGCTCGGTGGTGCGCGCCCGGAGGTTATGTGCACGTACGCCGGACTCGAGAGCATTCCTGCTTCGAGCCCGAACTGCGTCGCTCCGCCGCCGCCGCCACCGCCACCGCCACCGCCGCCGACCTGCCAGTACAACTCGAACATCCTGGCGACGGATCCGGCTTGCGTTGCTCCGGTAATGGCAGTGGATACCACAGCTATCACCGCTCCGATCTACTTCGACTTCGACAAGTCGACGATCAGATCAGATGCGGCTGCTACACTCGATCGCAAGGTCCCGTGGCTGCAGGCTAACTCGGGCATGCGGATACGTATCGAGGGTAACGCTGACGAGCGTGGCTCCGACGAGTACAACCTGGCTCTCGGCCAGCGCCGCGCGGCTTCCGCCAAGCGGTACCTCGTTGACCACGGCATTGCGGCAGATCGCTTCGACCTCGTGAGCTATGGCGAGGAGCGCCCGGTTTGCACCGAGCACAACGAAGCCTGCTGGCAGCAGAACCGTCGCGATGACTTCCGTATCGTGACA
>DASZZU010000292.1:0-2293 GCA_035544855.1 Gemmatimonadaceae bacterium
CGATGGCGGAAAGAACGTCGGGCTCGAGCTGAGGTCCCTTCTGGGGCGGGAATTCAATGCTGGCTGGCATCGGTGCGAGCGACGGGAGCGCAACGGCACCAGTACCGATCAGGGCTATCGCGAGTGTAACCGCGACAACCGTGCGGACAACTTCCGAGCGTTTTTTCATGCGAGTACCTCCCGAAGCTGATCGTCACTGACCGAAACAGTCCATCCAGTATCTGCCCCCGCCATCTCTCCGATGCGGAGCGGGAGGGCGAACCTCGTCCTGCCTGACCGTCCCTTCTTATCCGACCGCATAGCCTCGATCACAACGTCACCGTCTGATCCGGAGGGGAGAGCGGTTGGGAGTCCGGCCGATTGTAGCGCGCTGCTTACCGTCGCTGCGGTTCCGGTCTGAGCGAGCCCGATCTGTTCGGCCAGCTCACTCTCAAGTGCCATCCCGATTGCGACTGCCTCTCCATGAAGGAGTGAGTAGCCGCTAACCAGCTCGAGGGCGTGGCCAATAGTGTGGCCAAAATTCAGAACTTGTCTAAGGCCTTCCTCCCGCTCGTCACGCGAAACGATGTCGGCCTTGATCTCAATGCTACGGACGATGAGCGAGAACATGCTGTCACTCTTCGACCCGTCAGCCGACAGCAGCTCAGAAGCCTTGCTGGCGACGGCATTAAGATAAGGCTCGTCCGCAATTACGCCATGCTTGAGTGCCTCTGCAAATCCAGCACGCAACTCCCTAAGTGGAAGTGTAGTAAGGACTTGTGGGTCAATGAGCACAGCGGCGGGCGAATGGAAAGCTCCGACCAGATTCTTGCCTGCGGGGGTGTCGACGGCCGTCTTTCCGCCGATCGAGGCATCGATCATGGCTTGCAAGGTCGTCGGCACCTGAATGACAGGAATGCCACGCATGAAAGTGGCGGCAACGAAGCCAGCGAGGTCACCCACGACGCCACCGCCGAGCGCGATAATCGCCGCGTCCCGACCGTAGCCTTTGGCGAGCATCTCGTCGGTCAGCCGGGCCCACGTTTCCCGGGTTTTGTTGGACTCACCGGCCGGGGTGGTGAGGATATCCGTCGCGTCCGATTCAAGCTGGCCCGCGATCTTTTTCGCGTAGAGCGGGCCGACGTTCGAGTCAGTGATGAGGGCGTACCGGTGCGCTGGAGCGAGCTCGCGCGCGACGACCCCGAATTCGGATAACAGTCCCGAGGCGACGCGAATCGCCGATTCGCCAAGCCGGATCTCTCTCGCGTCACCGCGCGCGGCGCGAGCTACCAGGTTACTTCACCAGCTCCCGCGTGGACGTTCGCCACACGCGCGAGCATGAAAAGAAGATCGGAGAGCCGATTGAGGTAAATGACGACCATTGCCGGAATCTCGACCTCCCGCTGAAGGCTGACCACCCTTCGCTCAGCGCGACGGCAAACTGTCCGCGCCACGTGAAGAACGGCGCCCTTTCGACTGCCGCCAGGAATGATGAAGGCCTTGAGCGGCTCCAGCTCCTTCTCGCATTCGTCGATCGCGTGCTCGAGGTCCCGAATCCTCCGCTCGTCGATGTTAGCCTTGGCCAGGTGGCCGTGCATCTTCTCGAGGTCGGGAGTGGCGAGCAGAGCACCAATGCTGAAGAGATCGCGCTGCATCGGGACGAGAACTTCATCGATGCGCGGCATCGGCTCGACGGCGCGAGCCATGCCGAGGACGGCGTTGAGCTCGTCGACGTCGCCGTAGGCCTCGACGCGCGGGTCGTCTTTCTGAACTCTGCCGCCGCCGAACAGGCCGGTGTCACCGGCGTCGCCGGTTTTCGTGTAGATCTTCATCGGCTGGAAATGTAATGCTCGCGGTTAAGTTCCAAACATGAGACGCGGCTTTGCAACATGATCAGCAGCCCTGAGGGCGCGCAGGACGGCGGCGACTGGCGGGACGAATTTCCACTCGGCGACGGGACGGCGGAGACTGGCGCGACGGTCTACTGCCCCTACTGCAACGAATCGGTGGAGATCACCATAGACCCAAGTGGCGGGTCAGCGCAGCAATACGTCGAGGACTGCGAGGTGTGCTGTCAGCCGTGGACGGTAAGCGTTCAGTATCGGGAAGACGGCAGCGCGAGCGTTAGCGTCATACCGCTTGATGAGTAAAACTGCAACTGAAGACTACCTGCCGGGGGCAGTGGGCGGAGCAGCTCGGTGGCTACGGGCTAGATTCGAAACGTACTGAGAGGCAGCCCGCAGCCATTAGCGGGCACGCCGATGGCCCCTGGCAGGTAGTCTTCAGTTGCAGTTTTTATCGGCGGGCTCTCCAC
>DASZZU010000293.1:0-25995 GCA_035544855.1 Gemmatimonadaceae bacterium
CGGTCGGGAATGCGAATCATCGGCGACCGGTTCCGCATCGACCAGGCGACGTTCACGGGCGCCTCATAACCGGGAACGAGTCTCTTGTACGAGTTGACGAGCGGATTCGTGATCGCGGTGAACCCGCGCGCGTGACGCAATAGGCCGCCGATGTAGTGCAGCGCGGTACTGGATAACTCCCACTCTGCCTTCTCGTCCCAGAAAGCGTTCTCCTTTCCGCGGAATAGAGACTGGTGCGTATGCATCCCGCTTCCGTTCTGTCCGAAGATCGGCTTCGGCATGAACGACGCAATCAGCCCGAACGTCCGCGCCACGTACTTCACGACGAATCGGAAGGTCGTGATGTTGTCCGCCGTTTTGAGCGCGTCGGCGTAGCGGAAGTCGATCTCGTGCTGCCCGTGGGCGACTTCATGGTGCGCCGCCTCGACCTCGAATCCCATCCGCTCGAGCACATCGACGATCGCGCGTCGTGCGTCTTCGCCGAGATCCGCTGGCGCGAGATCGAAATACGATCCCACATCGTGCGTAACCGTCGACGGCTCGTCGTCCGGCCCGGGCTTGAACATGAAAAACTCGGCTTCCATGCCCGCGTTCATCGTATAGCCCAGCTGCGCCGCTCGGCGGATTATTTTCTTGAGAACGCTGCGCGGATCTCCGGCAAAGGGGTTGCCATCCGGAGTGTTGATGTCACAGATCACTCTGGCGACGCGGCTGCTTTCATCGCTCCAGGGGAAGATCTGGAAAGTGCTGAAGTCCGGGGCGAGCAGCATGTCGGACTCTTCGATCCGGACAAAGCCTTCGATCGATGAGCCATCGAACATCATGTCGCCCGCGAGCGCTTTCTCGAACTGCGAGGCCGGAACCTCGACGTTCTTGTTGATGCCGAGGATGTCCGTGAATTGCAGTCTGAGGAATCGAACGTTGTTCTTCGTGGCTAGATCCAGGATGTCCTGGGCGCTTGCACCCGAGGTATCGGGAATCTGGGAGCGATGTCGGACCATGGGAGCAACCTAGCCCCGTTGCCAAGTTTTTGCAATTTCAGCACGAAAACATGCGCATTCCTTGCATCTTGAGTGCTAAATAGCGATTTTGATCGATCCATTGTGCAGTTTTTGCACGATTTGCCTTACATACCACAAGCGTAGACCCCATGACAGCAGCGACAATCAGCCAGCGTAACGCCATCATTCAGGAGCTCACCAACCGGTCGCCTCGTGTCGCTCCCGGGTTCAATGAGGACGGAATCCCCGGCCCCACTTCCCAATACTTCGGCGTCAACACCCTCGGCGTCCGGCAACTGCGCGACAAGCTCCCGAGAGAGGTCTTCGCCAGCCTCGCGGCTTCCATCCGTCAGGGGAAGAAGCTCGACCGGGCAATTGCGCCGGTCGTCGCGCAGGTGATAAAGGAGTGGGCGATCGCACGTGGCGTGACCCACTTCACCCACTGGTTCCAGCCGCAGACTGGGCTCACGGCTGAGAAGCACGACGCCTTCTTCGCGTTCGACGACGACCGGCAGCCGATGGAATCGTTCACCGGCGACCAACTCATCCAGAGCGAGCCCGACGCGTCGAGCTTCCCCTCAGGCGGACTCCGCGCGACCTGGGAAGCGCGCGGTTACACGGCTTGGAACCCGGCGAGCCCTGTGTTCATCGTCGAATCCACTGGCGCGCGCACGCTGTGCATTCCCTCGGTTTTCATCGGCTACAACGGCGAAGCGCTCGACGAGATGACTCCTCTGCTTCGCAGCTCCGACGTCCTCTCACAAAAGGCGATCGCGCTGCTCGAGCTCCTCGGTGACAAGGGAGTGCAACGCATCTACACTACCCTCGGCCCCGAGCAGGAATACTTCCTCATCGATCGCGCGCATTTTGCCATGCGCCCAGACCTCGTGATGGGTGGCCGCACCCTCATCGGCGCGCCGCCGCCGCGCGGACAGCAGCTCGAGGATCACTACTTCGGCGGTATCCCCGAGCGGATCCAGGGATGCATTGCGGAAGCGGAGTTCGAGCTGTACAAGCTCGGCGTGCCGATCATCACCCGGCACAACGAAGTCGCGCCCTGTCAGTTCGAGATGGCGCCCTACTTCGAGGAGACGGACCTCGCCGTCGATCACAACATGCTCGTCATGGCGACACTGCGCCGAGTCGCGCTTAGGCATCACCTTCAGGCGGTGCTCCACGAAAAACCGTTCGCGGGAATCAACGGCTCCGGGAAGCACTGCAACTGGTCGATGTCAGTCACTGCCGAATCATCCGAGCTGGACGGATTGAATCTTCTTAAACCGGGGGAAACTCCGCATCAGAACCTTCGCTTCCTCGTATTTCTCGCGGCGGTGCTGAAGGCGGTCCACAAGCACTCCGGGCTTCTCCGCGCCGGCATCGCTTCCTCGGGTAACGAGCACCGACTCGGCGCGAACGAAGCTCCGCCCGCGATTATCTCGGTCTTCATGGGCGACATGCTCACTCGCGTCATCGAAGAGATCGCCGCTGGAAAGACTTCCGGGAGCGCGGAGCAGCAGATGATCAAGCTCGGCGTCGCTCGACTTCCGGAGATTCAGCGCGACAACACCGACCGCAACCGCACTTCCCCCTTCGCATTCACCGGCCAGAAGTTCGAGTTCCGCGCGGTCGGATCATCCGCGTCGATCGCTTTCCCGGTCGCGCTGCTGAACACCGCGGTCGCCGATGCCATCGGCGAGATCACCGATTCGTTGCGCGAGGCTCTCAAGAAGAACAAATCGGTCGATGAATCGGTTCTCAAGGTCGTCCGCGAAGCATTCAAGGAGAGCGCGCCAGTTCGCTTCGAGGGCAACAATTACTCCGATGAGTGGGTCAAGGAAGCGAAGAAGCGCGGGCTTCCAAATCTCCGCCGCACTCCCGAGGCGTTGAAGGAGCTGGTGTCGAAACAATCGCGCGCCCTCCTCACCAAGCTTGGTGTTCTCACCAAGGAGGAACTCGAGTCCCGCTATCACGTTCGTGTCGAGCGCTACGTAAAGGATATGCTGATCGAGCTGCACACGATGCGCGAGATGGTCGATACGCTCGTTGTTCCCGCGGCGTACGGTTATCTCGGTCAACTGTCCGACTCGGCGGCACAGTCGAAGACGGCGGGAATCGCTGTCATCCCTCAGGTGGCGACCGCCAACCAGGTTGGCGAGCTGGTGCAGGAGCTCCAGGAGTTTCGTGAAGATCTGAGCGATGTAATTGCGCGCGCGGAGGCGATGCATGACGATCCTCCGGGACAGGCCGAGCTGCTCACGTCGGAGGGAGCAGACACGATGGCCGAAGTCCGGAAAGTCTGCGACGCGCTGGAGCTGATAGTCGGCGACGACTACTGGCCGCTACCGAAATACAGGGAGATGCTCTTCCCGGTTTGAACCGGGGAAAACGCTGACGCCTTGGCGCTGCACTCGGGGCGACGTTCATGTAACTTGAGCAGCATGACGTCGCCTTCTTCCCAGTCTTCCGAATCTTCCACAACGTGTCCTTCCTGCGGCGCCGCGTCCAATGGTCGCTACTGCGCCAATTGTGGCGCTCCGCTGGTGGGTGCCACTTGTGGGTCATGCTCCTCTGATTTGAGTCCAGGCGCCAAGTTCTGCCACCGGTGCGGAACTCCGGTCGGAGCCGCGCCGCCAGCCCGTCAATCCAAAACGAATTCTCTTCCCTGGATCGTCGCCGCGCTGGCCTTTCTCGCTCTGTTCGCGATGGCTGCCGGACGCGGCTTCAATGCTCGACGCGGCAGCACCCTGGATGGATCGCAGAACGCGCTGCCACAGGCAGGACTCGATGACCGTGGCGCCGCGTCCGACGATCAATCGGCGGGGGTTCGCGCTCCCGACATCTCGAGCTTATCACCCCAGGAGCGCGCTGATCGTCTCTACAACCGGGTGATGATGCTCGCCACTCAGGGAAAGACGGACAGCGTACTATTCTTCGCTCCGATGGCGCTCGCCGCGTATCAGATGCTTTCGCCGCTCAACGCCGATCAGCGCTACGACATGGGGCGGATCGGCGAAGTCGCCGGAGCACTTCCGCTAGCCAAGGCGCAGGCGGACAGCATCCTCCGCGAAAATCCGAACCATCTCCTCGGGCTGATACTCGAGGCCCGCCTTGCAACGCTCGCTGGTGACACCACTCGGCTTCACGTGTACGAACGAAGGCTCATCGCCGCCGAAAAATCCGAAACAGCGAAGAAACGTGAGGAATATCTGCAACACCAGGATGACATCACCAACGCCTTGCAGCAGGCGAGGAAAAGCCTCCCCGGAAGATCGTGACATCGCCTAGCACGATTCATCTCGCGCACAGTCCCGATTCGGACGACGCGTTCATGTTCTACGCGCTGGCCGACGGCCAGATCGACACTCAGGGCTTGAGCTACGTTCACGAGCTGCAGGACATCGAGACACTGAACGGCCGCGCCTTACGTGGAGAGCTCGACGTCACCGCGGTCTCGATCCACGCTTACGCGTATCTGTCCGATCGCTACGCATTGCTTCCTCACGGAGCATCGATGGGAGACGGCTACGGGCCGATGCTTGTCTCGAAAAAGCCGATGACGAGTGGCGACATTGTAGGCAGACCGATCGCCGTGCCGGGCATGATGACGAGCGCATATCTCGCTCTCAAGCTGTTCCAGCCCGATTTTGTCCCCGTCGTCGTGCCGTTTGACCAGATCGAGCAGGCGGTTCTGCGAGGGGAAGTCGATGCGGGATTGCTGATCCACGAGGGCCAGCTCACGTACAAGGACGACGGGCTCCATCTCATCGCCGATATGGGAGCCTGGTGGCTGGAAAAGACCGGACTGCCGCTTCCTCTCGGTGGAAACGTCATCCGCAAGGACATGCCACGGGATCTTCAGAAGAAGGTGTCCCGGCATTTACGCGAGAGCATCGCCTATGGTCTCGACCATCGGAAGAATGCGCTGGACCACGCGATGCGATTCGCGCGCGGGCTCGATCGCAGCAAGGCGGACACCTTCGTCGGGATGTACGTCAACGACTGGACGCTCGATTATGGCGAGCGCGGTCGTCGTGCTATCCGTCTCTTCCTCGACGAAGGGGTCAAATCAGGAGTGATAACGCGACCGGTCACGGTGGAGTTCGTTGACGACTGAGCTGATCGAAGAGCTCCAGCGCCGTGCCGCGCGCTTCGCGGCGGTTGCGACCGTGCAGCAGGCCATCTCAGCCACTATCTCTCTCGACGAAGCCTATCGCGAGATCTATAAAGCGGTCGCCTCCGTCGTCGATGCGCCCTGCTTTGCACTGATGATAGCGGATCCGGTGTGCGAGAAGTTCAACGCGCATTGCATTGTGGTCGATTCCGAGGAGCGCGAGGGCGAAAGCGTCCTGGATTTTCCGAACGGCACCGAGGCTATCGCCAAGGTTTTCCAGACCGGCGTCCCGCTGATCTCGGCAAAACCGGAGCAGTGGTGGAAGGGAACGATCTTCCAGGTGGCCGTTAAGCGTGAAGTGCAGAGTGAGATCACGGCGCCGCTCACCTATCACGCCCGTACCGTCGGAGTGATGCAGGTCCTGTCGTACAAGACGAACGCGTACGACTCGCACGATCTCGACCTCATCATGCTCATAGCGCGACAGGCGGCGGTGGCAATCGAGAATGCCCGGCTGTTCGCAGCCCAGCGATTCGAGCAGAAGCAGACCGAAGCGGCTGCTGAGATCGCCCGTCTCGCCCTACGCAAGGTCATGGTAGCGGAAGCGAGTCACAGTATCCTCAAAATCCTCGACGAGGTCGTGCCCTCGAGCGGAAAAGCGATCGGTCTGGTGTCCCCGGACGGACATACCATTGCCTGCGTCGCTGCCTGCGGCACATGCGAACAGATGGAAGGAATAGTTGCGCCGGTCTCGCGCAGTTCCGTCCGCGTGGCGTGGGCGAAGGAAGAACCAACGTTCGTCGAGAACCTCCGTGAAATGGCTCACAACCCGGACCGCGTTCCCGAGGAGCCCGCGATAACAATCCCGCTGGTCGCGAGCGACCGGCGCATGGGAGTTCTCGTCGTTACCTCAGAGACTCCACAGCTGCAAACGGGCCCGCACGTCGATGCGCTCCTCCGCCTCGCGCCCGCGGTTGCGCTCGCAATGGACGTATTGCGTCTCAGCGAGGATGAGCAGCGCATGCACGCGCGCGAGCGAACCCTCGCTGCCGCGCTCGCCACGATGGACCAGCCGGTGCTCATCCTCGGAGTCGACGCGAAGGTGCAGTACGCGAACAGCGCCGCGATCAGAGAATACGGATACGAGCCGTCGGAGATTGCCGGACTGTCGGTGGATGACTTCGTAGTCGCACCGGCGCTGCCCTCCCGACAGACCATCCCGGCGATTCCCCAGGACAAGGCGCTCTGGATAGGCGAGCACATCCACCGCAGAAAGGACGGGACTGAGTTCCCCGCCGCCGTCACCCTGAGCCACATCCGTGATGCGAGCGACAACATCATCGGGCTCGTCATCGGCATTCGGAATCTCACCGAAGAGCGTAAGGTTGCAGATCATCTCGGCCGCACCGAGAAGCTCGCTGCGATCGGGGAGCTCGTTGCCGGCGTCGCGCACGAGCTCAACAATCCCCTTACCGGAATCTCGACCTTCGCGCAGTTGCTTCTCGAGGACAAGCTGGAGGGTGAGCAGCTCGAATCCGTGAGCCTCATCAAGCGCGAGGCGGATCGCGCCATTGGAGTGATTCGCGATCTTCTCCTCTTCGCCCGGAAGACAGACGCGCGCGATGTTCCGGTCGACATCAATACAATTGTCAAGCACACGGTACGTCTTCGCGCGCTCGCATCGCGCTCGAGCGGCATCGAAGTCCACACGCATCTGGACGAATCGAGCCCCAAGGTGCGCGGTGACGAACAGAAGCTCCAGCAGGTTCTGCTCAATCTGCTCGTCAACGCGGAATCGGCCCTCCACGACGCAAAGGTGCGGCATCTCTCGGTCATCACCCGGAGCAAGAATGGAGCGGTCATCATCGCGGTCTCGGATACCGGGCATGGAATGACGGCTTCAGTGAGCCAGCGCGTGTTCGAGCCTTTCTTCACCACCAAACCGCCCGGTGAGGGCACAGGATTGGGACTCAGCGTGAGTTACGGAATCATCCAGACGCACGGAGGAACGATCTCCGTCGAGAGCACTGTGGATGTGGGAACGACCTTCACCATTTCGCTTCCGCTCTATGTCGAGGCCGCGACGTGACTCGCATCCTCATCGTCGACGACGAGGAAACTATCCGCCTGGCGCTGCGCAAGTTTCTGCGCTCGCGCGGGTACGAGGTCGAGATCGCGGGATCGGGCGATCAGGCTCTCCAGCTTCTCGAGAAGGACTCTTTCGCCCTCATGCTTTGTGACGTGCGCATGCCTGGCATGACCGGCGTCCAGATCGTCCCGCTAGCGCGGGAAAGAGATCAGGATCTCGCGATCATCATGCTGACAGCGGTCAACGATGCGGCCACAGCCACCGAAGTGCTGTCTTCCGGCGCGACCGACTATCTGATGAAACCGGTCGAGCTCGCGGACCTTCAGCAAGCCGTTGATCGCGCTCTCCACAAGAGAGTTGAGCTCATTGAGATACGCCGTCTCGACATGCTGATTCGCGAAGAAGTAGCGCTTCGCACCGCGGAGCTGGAGCGTGAAAAGGAATCCCTGCGCCTCATGTCCGTCAGCATCGCCGAGACGCTCATCAACGCGATGGAGGCAAAGGACCTGTATCTGCGCGGCCACTCGCAGCGAGTCGCCGAGCTCGCTGGACAGATAGCGGAAGAGCTGCGGCTCGATGGAACAGTGTGCGAAGATCTGAGAGTCGCTGGCCGGCTTCACGACGTCGGCAAGATCGGAATTCGCGAGGCAATCCTCAACAAACCCGACCGGCTCACTTCGGAGGAATTCGAGCACGTCAAGCGTCACGTCCAGATCGGACTCGACATCCTGGCACCACTCTTTCACCTCAAGACACCGCTGACCTACGTCGAGCACCACCACGAACGTTGGGACGGAGCTGGGTATCCCCGCGGCCTGTCAGGCGAGGGCATCCCCCTCGGCGCAAGGGTTCTCTGCGCTGCCGACACGTTCGACGCCCTCACCTCGAAGCGCGCCTATCGTGATCCTATGACGCCTATGGCGGCGCTGGAGCACCTCAAGGTCGACATCGGAAAACAGTTCGACCCGTGTGTTTACGACGCACTCGTCCGCGTCATAACCAGGCGATTGGACACCGGTTCCCCACAAGCCGGCTAGACTTCCGACACATGCTCCTTGACGTCGCGTCAGGAGAGTCGTATTCGGTGTCCTGTGTGCGTGCATCGTCACACGCAGTGGGGTACGAGGCACGCGACGTGCAGCGGGCGAAATAAGAAAATTGCGCGCTACTTCAGCGCGTTGCTGAAAATTTTATAGGAGGACTCATGCCGAGCGGTGAATCAGTGGAGCCATTGCGTTTTGCGGATGACGACGACCCGGATGATCTCGGTGGTGGCTTCAGTCGCGGCAAGCGTTCCTACGATGATGACGAAGACGAAGATGGTGGCTGGGCAATCAACGAGGATCACAGCGACCGCCTGTGGGACAGCGCTGAAGACGCGGATGATGACGAGGAGGTGGACTCCGACGCTACGGTCGTAACCGAAGGCGATGAGGGTGAGGACGAAGAAGAAGAGGAGGATCTCTTCGGTGGCGGCGCTCCGAGAGGTAGAAGGGGCCGTCCCAAAGGATCAGGAAAGCGGCAGGAGTCATCCCTTACCGGCGGCGGGCTCGGGAGCACAGGTGGTGGAGGAGCCGGCGGGTCGACCACCGGCGGTGGGGGGTCCGGCAGCGTTCCTTCGCCGAGCGCAACGACCAGCGGATCGGGTGGGAGCACTTCCGGCGGCGCCGCTCGCAGCCCATTTGGAAGCTCGACATCGGCCGCTCGTAGCGGCGGGGCCGGCACCTCGAGCACTGGCGGCTCAAGCTCGACTACCCGATCCGCCAGCAGCAGCGCCGGAGGCGCCCCGAAGAAGGCAGCCAAGAACTCTTCGAAGTCCTCCAGCGGAAGGAAGTCGGTGGGAAGGAAATCCTCCGGCGGGGGCAAGTCAGCCAAATCGCGCTCAGGTGGTCGGAAAGCAGGCGGAAAGAAGGGCGGTGCCAAAAAGAGCACTGCCCAGAAGTCGAGTGGCGGGGGAGGCAAAAAGAGCTCGGCCCGGCGCGGTGCCAGTTCCCGCTCCAAGGGCGGCGCCAAGTCCGGCGGAAGCCGCAAGAGCTCCAGTTCGAGGAGCCGCTCCCGGCGGTAGATTTTCCTGCCCCCGTGCGCCGTGCCCGAGGCGCGGTTACTCTCAAGTAGCCGCGCTTTTTCCTTGACTGACCCGAGTGAGGATTGATGCAGGAGAACGAAGAACGACCTGAAGGACCCTGGAAAAAGATCCTGTTATCCGGCGGTGCCCTGCTCGGCGCTGCTGCGGCTTATAACGCGTTTGCGCGAAAAGGTGTCGATAAGCTCGTCAACCTCATTGGTGGAGAGGAAGGCGGCTTCGAATGGCGTGACAGACGGGTCGCCTTCACCAAGCACGGCGAAGGCCCACCCATCCTTCTCATTCACGGGATCCACCCGGCCGCCTGGTCGTACGAGTGGCGCAACAACGTCGACACTCTAGCCCGCACCAACACCGTTTACACTATCGATTTGCTCGGCTTCGGCCGTTCGGATCGACCTGCGATTCGGTATTCCGCGCGACTCTATATCTCGCTGATCTCCGATTTTGTCAGCAGGGTAATCGACGAGCCATGCGTGCTCATGGCTTCGTCGCTCTCGGGTGCGTACGCGATAGTTCTCGCCGCGCGCGATCCGCATCGTTTTCCAGCCGTCACGCTGATAGCGCCATCAGGATTGGTTCGCCAGAACGAGCCCGTCGGACTTGGTGGTGAAGCCGGCCGTTTCGCGGTTGAGACCCCGATTGCCGGCACGGCAATGTTCAACGCTCTGGTATCCCGTCCGAACCTCCGCCGCTACCTCAGGAACGCGTACTCCAACGACGCGCTCGTCACTCGCGAGCTGGTGGAAATCTATTACGCCACCGCGCACCAGCGAGGTGCTCGTCACGCGCCCGCGGCGTTCCTGTCCGGGCATCTCAACATCGACGTCCGCCACGCGCTCCGACGTCTGAGCCAGCCGGCGCTGCTCGTGTGGGGCGAGCAGGGATCGATCGCGCCCGTCGAGGAATTCCGCGGATTCCGCGAGCTGAAACGCGATTTGGAAATCTCTGTTCTCTCTCCCGCTGGCGATCTCCCGCACGACGAGCGAGCGGAAGACTTTAATGTTATCCTATCCACATGGCTGAATCGCCTGTCGCTCTCCTCCGCGCCCACGCTAAACACGCTCCCTGGAACGCCCGCGGACTTGCCGCACACGCAACAGCTCTTGTAGACGCAGCCGGCGTCAGACCGACCAATGCGTCTGCGCGCGCAGCGCCAAGTGCGCGCGCAGTTCGATTTTACGTGGCAAGCGGACTGCTCGACCGGCCGGAAGGAACCGGCACCGGCGCAACCTACGGATACCGGCATCTGCTTCAGTTGCTGTCGATCAAGATTCGTCAGCGCGAGGGACAAAGCCTCGAGACGATTCGCGGCGAGATGCGCGATGTCACGGGCGATGCGCTCGAGCGAAAGATCGCGCTGTCTCTTGCTCCCGCGCTCGGCTCCAGGGCGGACGAAGCCGTCGCTCACGACGGCGATATTGCGCTCCGCTGGCACCGGCTCGCTGTCGCCGATGGCATCGAGCTCCACGTTCGCGAGGATTCGCCGGCAGCGCGTGAAGAGGCGGTGATCGCAATGCGTGAGGCGGTCCGTGCCGCTCTCGGCCGCGCGGACATTCGCTGAGGGATTAAGTACTAGAGCACGCGTCGAAGCTTCTGCGCGCCCCACTCCAGGACCTTGTTCGACAGCGGCCGCTTGCGAAACTCGTCGAGCTTCATCTCCTGGGACCATTTGATGTCATCCATGAAGATCGAGTTCATCTGCGCTCCCACCGCAGGATCGAGAGCGACCAGCAGCGATTCGTCGTTGAACGACAGCGATCGATTGTCGAAGTTCATCGAGCCGACACAGGACCAGACGCCGTCGACCACCATGCTCTTGGCATGCATCATCGTCGGTTGATACTCGTAGATCTTCACCCCCCCCTCCAGCAGCTTCTCGTAGTACGTTCTTCCCGCGTACCACGTCGTCTTTACATCTGTTTTCTTGCTCACCGTCAGAACGCGGACGTCGACACCCCTCCGCGCCGCCGCGAGCAGGAGTTGCATGAAACTCTCTCCCGGCACGAAATAGGAGTTGCTGATATAGAGTGACCTTCTCGCGCCGGCGATCGAGAGCGCGAGGAAGCGCTCCGCTGGCGTGCTGCCCGTGCTGGGGACGCTGTGCATCAAGCCAGCCTTCATATTGCCGACATCAGCGAATGAGCTTTTCGGGAAGAACATGTCTCCGGTCAGCAGCTCTCCGGTTGCCTCAGCCCAGCCCGCCGCGAATGTCGCCTGAAGCGCGGCGACGGTTGGCCCTTCGAATCGCACGTTCGTTTCGCGCCACTGGTCTTCATGGTGCCCATCACCCAGCCAATAGTCGGCCAGCCCGAACCCGCCGGTGTATCCAATTCGGCCATCGACCACGACTACGCGTACGTGCGACCGCTGCGCGGCTTTCTGCAGGCTGTACCATCGTAGGGGCCTGAGCCACACCACCTCAACACCCGCTGCTTTGACACGCTGCATCCAATCCCGCTTGAGCGGCTGCGACCCGAAAGCGTCCAGCAGCAGCAGCACGCGCACCTTGTGTTGTGCCCTGTCGATCAGATACTTGGCCATCGTATCCGCTACGGCGCCCGCCTGCGAATAATACATCTGTACTGTAATGGTACGCTCGGCA
Organism: Gemmatimonadaceae bacterium; assembly: GCA_035544855.1. Taxonomy (GTDB): domain Bacteria; phylum Gemmatimonadota; class Gemmatimonadetes; order Gemmatimonadales; family Gemmatimonadaceae; genus UBA4720. The sequence continues at coordinate 11,890 of DASZZU010000293.1, forward strand.
GATGCGAGATCCTTCCAGAGCTGCGGATAAGTACCGTTCCCGTTTAGCAGAATCTGGACGTTGTTGCCCGGATCGATGTGCGTCCCGGTGAAGAGCTCGATGCTGCGTGAAAAAAGCAAGTCTTCGATCGCTGGCGGGCCGTCCTTCTCTCCCTCCGCAATCACGTTGCGCACCGGCGTGTCGTGGGTGACGGAAAGGATGCCGATCAGCGCCAACATTAGAGCAAACAACAACAGCGCGGTGATTGCGATGTACTTGATCAGTGACATATTCTCTCTGCATGACCTACGTGGCCCGTCGGCGAATCGCGACGCGTGCTATCGTCCTCGACCGGTCGCTCGAATCGCTTCCCATCTTCCGGCTGAGCGACTCCGCCGAGGACTCGGCAATCTCCTTCTCCCCTGAGAGCGGCGGGCGCTGGCGCGTTCTGCCCAGTCCGGGCGACCGCTTGCCCGGCACTTTCGATCAGGATGTCTACATCGAGCTCCTGCACCGCTACCACGAAGCAGGATCCCCCGACGATGGTGTGGTCAGCTTCACCCTCCACGCCTTCCTGCGCTCAATCGGCCGACGTGTTGATGGCAGAACGTACGAGCAGCTGCGATCCGCCCTCACCAGACTCGAGCGAACCATCCTCGAGTCCAGCGGGGTGTACGTTGCAGCAAGCGAAGGACAGCCGCTAGAAGGACGCTTCACCATACTTTCTTCTGTCTCCATCGCGCGGCGCAGGCTGGCCGAACGCGAACAATTCACTCTCTTCCCCGTCCTGACAGCGTCAGAGCCCGGCGACGCACGCGTCACGATTGGACCGTGTATCCGGTCGAACATTGCGGCCGGTCACACCGTCACGCTCTCCGCGATTCACTACCTCTCGCTCACCAATCCGGTCGCGCGCAGGCTCTACAGACTTCTCGAGGTCGCGCGCGAAGAAGGAATGGTGACCTGGAGAGTGCCACTTGCTTCGCTCGCCGAGCAGTTGCCACTTACTCAGCGGTATCCCTCGCACTTGCAACGAGTGCTCCAGCCCGCCCATGAGATGCTCCTCGCGGCCGGCTTGCTGCGCGATGCGACTTTCCGGCAGCTGAACCGAGACTGGCTCGTCGACTATGTACTCGCCTCGAGAGCTGCCTGATCCGTCACGATGTTCCGCTGGTGCCTTTTGTGCGTCATCTTGGGAACAACTGCCTCCTCGCGGGCGTATTTATTAGGTTAACGCCCTCCTCAATTACATAGACCGTATGTCGCGATCCAGAAAAAGCATGCTTTTCGGCCTCCTTCTGATTCCAGTGATGGCCGGAGGCTTCGTATTCCAGCAGCGCGAGACCCAGCAAGGCGCTCGGCTCCTTGATCAGGTACTCAACATCGTCTCCAGCCGTTTCGTCGATACTGTCGACGCGGCGACTCTCTACGAGAAGGCTGCGCGCGGTCTCGTTCACGAGTTGAACGACCCATATAGCATGCTGCTATCGCCGAAGGAGCTCTCCTCCTTCAACGCGCAAACCAACGGTCGCTACGCGGGCATCGGCATGGAGATCGCCGAGACTCAGGGCTTTATCTCCGTCCAGCGGGTGTTTCCTCATACTCCTGCGGAGCAGGCGGGCGTCCAGGAAGGCGATCGGATCAACGTCATCGATACCACGAGCATCCGCGGCTGGACCGTCTCGCAGACTTCCGAGGCTCTCAAGGGGAGTCCGGGCAGCAAGGTGCTGGTCAAGTTCTCGCGCCCCGGCGTACCCGAGTTGATTCCAATCACATTCACACGCGCGCTCATCAATATTCCCGCGGTTCCGTACGCGATGATGCTTGATGGGAAGATTGGCTACATCCCGCTGCTCCAGTTCAACGAGAGCGCGAAAGATGAGCTCGAGTCCTCGGTCACCAGGCTCCGACGCAGCGGAGCGAAGGGGATCATCATCGATCTCCGCGGCAATCCGGGCGGCATTCTCGACCAGTCGCTGAGCGTGAGCAACCTCTTCCTCAAGAAGGGGCAGCAGATCTCCAGCATCCGTGCTCGCAACGGCGAGAACCAGACATTCGTCGCCAGCGATGATCCGGTCGCGCCGACGATTCCGCTCGTGCTTCTCACCGATGGCAGAAGTGCGTCGGCCTCGGAGATAGTCGCCGGCGCGCTCCAGGATCATGATCGGGCGCTCATCGTCGGGACGACTTCGTTCGGAAAGGGCCTCGTACAATCGGTATTCCCGCTCGATGGCGGTTACGCCCTCAAGATGACGACCGCAAAGTGGTACACGCCGAGCGGCCGCTCTATCCAGAAGGAGCGCAAGCTTCTTCCGAGTGGAGACTTCGTCGAGGTAATGCCGGATTCTTTGGAGACAGATTCAGTGCGTCGGTCGCGTCCAACCTTCAGATCGGATGCCGGTCGTGTCGTTTATGGCGGGGGCGCAATCACCCCGGACATCATCGTCAGACCTGACACACTGACGACCGTCGAACAAAAGGTCTTCAACGTCTTCGCTCCAAAGACCGCCGACGTCAGAGCTACCCTTATTGATTATTCGCTGGAGCTAAAGAAAACGGTCAAGCCGAACTTCACGGTGGTACCGGCATGGCGGGAGGAGTTCTACCGCCGGCTTCAGGCCAAAGGTGTAACGGTCGATCACGCGCAGTACGAGGCGGCCGGTCCCGAAATCGATCGCCTCCTCGGCAATACCGTCGCGCGTCTCGCGTTTGGTGACTCCACCGCTAAGCGTCGCGGCATTCCTGAGGACAACCAGTTGATGCGCGCGATCGATGTTCTCAGACAGAGCCAGTCGCAGAAGGATTTGTTCGCGATCGCTCAGCGGGAGCAGGCTACCGCATCCGCGCGGCAATAACCGCAGGGCTCAAGCGAAAACTCCGGCGGGATTTGTGTCCCGCCGGAGTTTTTTATTGCGCGTCGCACGGCGGCTTCCGCTACGGCCAGGAACGTTTATTCGAGTACTTGCTTCCGAACACCTCCCGCAGCACTGGTCTCGGATCATCGGTTCGCACGACCGCGTCGAGCCTTTCCGACAGCGCGATGGGCCGGGTGAACTGACGGTAGCGTCGATAGCTGTGGCAAAAGCACAGCGGTCCCTTACGCGAGATGTCGCCGAGCAGAATGTCCGGCTCGCCCACGATGGTCATCGCGTAGAAGAAGTTGAGTGTGAACCGCTTGGGGAGGTCGCTTTGCACCACGTTCCGCGGCAGGCTGCCGTGCTTGCCCCACTGGATGTCGATTCGAACCTGGGACTTCGGCCACAGCGTGTGAAGGATCTGGCCGTGCCAGTAAGTCCAGATATCGGTCGGCGCGTGAGTCGAATCGTAGCCAACCCATAGCACCTCTTCATCGGTCGGTACCGTGAACGGTATCCAGGCCCCGTGAATGTCGTCGCGCCACAGCAAATGGTAGGCGATAACCGACCTGGTGGGGTGCAAAACCGCCACCACCCGTTCGAGCGGGAACGTTTCGTCCCGCTGTAGGTATAAGATCGGTGCCAGACGCCGTGCCAGCAGAGCTCCGCTGTCAGTGGGGGCAAGGGCATCAGGCAGATTGGCCGGCCGGAGCGGAATGTGGGCGTGGGGACCGCAAGCTGTCAGCAACCCGAGCACCAGCCCAATGCAGATCCGCTCACGAATCTGGATGGCTCTTCTCTTCAATGGATAGTCATCAAAGTTCACCCATGCAGCGTTCGCGTGCACCGCTGCGTAGAAGTAATTGGAGAGCCTATGCGCAAGCCGCGTCCGAATGCGTACAATCCCGCCCAAGCCCTTTTTCTCATCAGCACCGACCGGAGCGGATCTCCCCTAAGCTGTCCTTCCTGCTCGGGCTCGATCGAACGTGATCCCCACCAGATTCCACCTCCGCCCTACACCCATGTGACGCTGCGCTGCAAGAGCTGCGGGCGATCGGCACACTACGTCGCTGGAGCGGCGTAGACTCCAGCCTGTTGCACAAAACTTGCCCTCCTCTGCAATCGCCGGATGGATACTGCGTCACACGGGACGAAATATCCGGCGAAGCGAAGCGTTCCTCCACGCTCGCTAGCCTATGGTAGATGCTTTACAGATTGCCCAGCGGGGAGAGGATTAGTTCAATGGCACGCATCACTGGCACGGTCAAATGGTTCAACGACGCCAAGGGATTTGGCTTCATTTCGCGTGAGGGAGGCCCGGACGTATTTGTGCATTTTAGCGCAATTGGTGGATCCGGATTCAAGTCTCTCGCCGAGGGCGATAAGGTCGAGTTCGAAGTTGTACAGGGCCAGAAAGGACCACAGGCTGCGGACGTGACAAAAGTCAGCTGACTGTCTCAATCAAACAAAGCCCCGTTGAACGGGGCTTTTTTGCGTCAATGGACATCACAAAATTAGTTTTCCACCCGAAGAAGGGCGCCGTGACATCGTCGCAGTCGAAGACAAGCGGGGTGACATTGTCGCAGCCGAAGCTTTCTCTCAAGTCGCTAGAGCCGATGTATGCCAGCGTCGGCAGCGAGGTGCCGGGGGAGGGCTGGACGTTCGAGCCCAAGTACGACGGGATTCGGGTTCTGGCCTACGCGACGCCGACCCAGGTAAGGCTCATTACGCGCAACGGCAAGGACAAGGTGCAGCAATTTCCCGAGATCGTCGCGGCGCTCAAGACGCTGGCGTCTCAGGCCAGACGATCACTCGTTCTCGACGGCGAGATCGTCGCACTGATCGATGGAGAGCCCGCGCGCTTCCAGGAGCTGCAGGGCCGTATCCACGTAAAAGCCTCGCATATGATCGAGCGACATTCGGCGTCCACACCCGCCGCCCTCATTCTCTTCGACATACTGATGGACGGGGACGAGGTGCTGATCAAAGAGCCGTGGTCGGAACGGCGTGCGCGCCTCGTCAAGCGAGTCGGGAAGCGCGCCTCGAAGCAGCTTCGCATTACGGAGTCGGTAGAAGGCGACGGAAAAAAGATGCTGGAAAGGGCGCGTCGTCAGGGCTGGGAGGGGATCATCGCCAAGCGCATTGACTCGCGCTATGAGCCCGGCAGCCGGTCGCGCAACTGGCTCAAGCTGAAGATCGAATTCAGGCAGGAGTTCGTAGTCGGCGGCTACACCGAGCCGCGAAATAGCCGCGAGCACATCGGCGCGCTCCTGCTTGGCTACTTCGACCACGACCGGTTCATCTACGTCGGCCATACAGGTGGCGGTTTTACGCGACAGGGCTTGCTGGAGATGTATCGGCGCCTCAAGCCACTTGAGAGAAAGACTTCTCCTTTCGAGGAAACGCCGAAAACCAACGAAAAGGCTCACTGGGTGAAGCCGGAGGTTGTCGTCGAAGTGAAGTTCAGCGAATGGACCGCAGACCGCCGTCTCCGCCAGCCAATCTTCCTTGGGGTGCGCGACGATAAAGATCCGAAGGAAGTTAGTCTCGAGCCGACGAGCGTTCAGAGAAAGTCAGCGCGCGGCGGCAGTACGATCGCCAAGCGGCAAGCCCGTCCCAGCATTGCTGCCCGCGCCAAGACGGCGACGAAAGCCGCGCTACAAAAGGCCGATACGGACTCGCTGCTCGCTCAGCTCACGGCCATCGAGAAGCGGGGAGGAGATGGCTCGCTCGACTTCGGCCGCGGAAAGACGTTCAAGGTCTCCAATCTGGACAAGGTCTTTTTCCCGAAGGAGAAATACACCAAGGGCGACGTAATGCGCTACTACACGCGCATGGCGAACTTCATCCTGCCGACGATTCAGGATCGCCCGCTCGTTTTGAAGCGGTTCCCGAATGGGATCAACGGTGAGAGCTTTTACCAGCAGAAAGCGTCAGAGACTACGCCGCCCGAGGTCCGGGTGGAGCTGATAGAAACCGACGGCGGAGAAAAGCAGCCGCGGATCATCGGCGGAGACCTCCTCACGCTTCTCTACACTATCCAGCTCGGCGCCATCTCGGTCGACCCATGGCATTCGCGCGTTCAATCGCTGGAGTACGCTGACTACACGATCATCGATCTGGATCCGGGCCCGCGCGCCAACTTTGCCCGCGTCATTCAGGTTGGCCGCTGGGCGAAGGAGGTCACCGATGGATTCGGGCTCAACGCCGCGATCAAGACTTCCGGTTCGACCGGGTTACATATCTATCTACCTCTTACCCCACGCACACCGAACGAGGCGGCGATGCTCGTCGCGCACATGATCGCGACGAAAGTTGCGGATGCGCATCCGAAGGAAGCGACGATCGAGCGCTTCGTCAAAGCGCGCGGAGCCGCAACGGTTTACGTCGATTACCTCCAGAACATCCAGGGCAAAACCGTTGCTGGCGCCTACAGCGTGCGAGCAAAGCCCGGAGCCACGATTTCGACTCCTCTCAAATGGAATGAGGTGACCGACGATCTCGATCCGCGCGCATTCCATCTGGGGAATGCCGTCGAGCGCTTCGAAAAAGTTGGAGATGTCTGGGACGAAGCGATGGGGAAGAAGAATTCGCTTCGGGCGCTCGTTTAGCGGGGGTTAACGCCCGCCGTTCCCTACTTTGCGGAGAGGAAGCTCGATCTGTCCGCCTTCGGCTTCGCTCTGCTTCGAAGAATCTCCGAAGATCGGATCGCTCGACTCGTCGACCATGTGAGTAAGCTTGTAATAGAAGTGGAGCGAGTGGATTGGCGCCATGAAGCTCCGGTTGCCAGCCCGGGAGATGGCAACTGCTTCCTCGCGCACTCTACGTGGTAGATCGCGCGCTGCGGGAAGTGCTAGAAGTCGCTGTATCTCTGTGCTGTCTCGTGCGAGCAGGGCTGCGCACAAACTGTCCAGATAGGCCAGCATAGCTACCGGGCTCCTTTTTCAAGGGTGTTGAGCCTTAGGTACACATTGCAACTAATACACCGCTGCCGCAAGGGGTTCCCTGGGCTAACGGGGCTTATACTGGGCCTAGGGATAGAGAAAATCGAACCTCACACCCCGGTGAGGTTTACGCCTTTTCTTCGGTGCGTACCGAAAAAGTTGGGCGGGTCGGCCTCTCCCCTCACTGCGCCATTCGTCTGTAGGTTCGACGAGCCAGGCCGCCTGCAGGGCACGCCGGAAACTGGCTTTGTGCAAGCGTTTACCCAGCAGCAGTTCGTACATCTGTTGTAGCTCGCTCAAGGTGAACGTCAATGGCAGAAGTCTGAACGCAATCGGGGCTTGATCGAGCCGCCCCTGTATGGTTCGCATGGCAGCCTCGACGATGGCGCGCTGTCGGGGAGAAAGCGGTGGCAGGTCTCGCATCGGAAACCACGTGTAACCCGCGTGGGGAGACGCAGTTTCGTGCGGGACGAGTCCAACGAATGCGACGGAAATCTCCGAGTCGCTCGGATGCCGTTTGGCATCTCCGAATGCGCCGAGCTGCTCCATCCAGATCGGTGGCTCGCCCAACGCGTCCTGAGCCACCCTAACCGCCGTGGCCTCGAGAGTCTCGCCCGTTTGCGGCGTTCGCCAGGGAAGGGACCACCGCTCACGCTCGGCCGAGCCGCGGGTCAGCAGAATCGCCAGCTCGTTTCCCATCGCGGTCACCAGCACGACATCGATACTGTACGGGCTGGTCCTCAAGGGGCGTTCGCGCATGATGCAGCGAATTAGTCACTTTTCGCGACTAAAGTCAAGACCGCTTCAAAGGTTTTTTCTGGATGACGTCGCAGTTATTTGCGAAACGTCGCGAGGAGGGTGACCCTTGATATACAATTCGACCGTGAAGTCGTCAACAGAAAAAAATTGCTGAATCGATTTCACTATCGCGTCAGTTAATCTGACGACAAAACAGGCGTCCAGTTACTTCGCTACGGCCGCTCTCTCAATTCCCATTCCGCGACCTGCGTATGGCGGTATGCTGATCGGTAAGTGACCCGAGATCGCGGACGAGCCCAGCAGCGCTCGCGCCGCCGCCATCTGAGAAACCGGAAAGCCACCCCACGCAACGAGATAAGTACCAACCCACGGCAGCTGCTGCAGCAAATACGGATTTCCGAAAGCGATCACGATTGGTTTTCTCCCACGCTGCATCAGAGTCTGCACGAAGTTGGCGAACGCCTGAGGTGCGCTAGCGGTTACCGCGTCCCAGTTCTGACCCACGTAAGATCCAACGATCGTGACATCCGCCGAATCGGCTGCAGCGATCAATCGCGGGAAATTCAGGGCAGCATCCTCGGTTGCCGCGAATTCGGTGCGCAGATTTGGCAGTCCGCCACGAAGCTCCGCATTGAATGCGTTTCCCGCGGCAAGGTCAGCTCGCCGTGCGAGCGTTATCGACAGAGCTTTCGCGGTCCCCGCCGCAATCGGAACCTGCTTCAGCGAGTCTTTCACCAGCGTAATCGACTTCTCTGCCACCCTGCGCGCGATCTGCAAGTTGGAGCTGTCACCGACCAGGAAGCGTAAGGCGTTCAGGTCAACGAGCTTGCGCTGCGTGAGTCCGAGCCGACGTTTTGTGTCAATGACTCTACGCACCGAAGAATCCAATCGCGCTTCGGTGTAGCGGCCTTCCCTGACGCCGGCCACGACTGCATCAATGGCTTGCGAAACATCCAATGGTTGTATGAGCACATCGATTCCTGCTGAAATCGCGCGTTTCACGGCCTCGTCGGCACCGAACTGATCCAGGACTCCTCGCATGTCCATCGCGTCGGAGATGATTATCCCCTTGAAGCCCAATTCTCCGCGAAGCAGCCCTGTCAGCACCTTCGACGAAAGTGTTCCCGGCACGTTTGACGAATCGAGTGCCGGCATCGAGCCGTGAAAGGACATGATCGCTCCAACTCCGCCCTTCACCGCGGCGCGGAATGGGACCAGCTCCACCGTATCGAGCCTGCTCCGGCTCACAGTCACTACGGGCAAGGCGAGATGGGAATTGACTCCGGTGTCGCCATGACCCGGAAAGTGCTTGCCCGTCGCAATCATGCCGTGATCCTGGAGGCCGTGAATGAACGCGACGCCCAAACGCGCGTCGAGCTCCGGATCTTCCCCAAATGAGCGGGTGTTGATTACGGGATTGTCAGGATTGTTGTTGACGTCGAGTACTGGCGCATACGCGATATGGATTCCGAGCGCGCGCCCTTCAATCGCGGTGAGTCTCCCCTGCTCGTAAGCGAGCGTGGTGTCACGAGTTGCGCCGACGGCCATCTCGGGAGGAAAGACGATCGCGCCACCGAGATCTATCGCGTTGGGGACGAAGTAACCGCCCCGGGCGCGAAATCCCGCCCCTGCTTCGAGATCGGCCCCAAAAAGAAGCGGCACCCGGCTCATCGACTGTAGCGCATTCAACTTGGCCGCCACTTCGGTTGGCGAGCCCACCGATATCGTGAAGCCGCCCACTTTTTCTTTCTGGATATAGTCGCTGAGTCTCCGCCATTGCGGCGAATCACCCGACACGTAATCGCCATACACGCTCGGCCATACGATCTGCGCTGCCTTCTCGCGAAGGCTGAGCGAGGCGAGGACGGAATCGGTCCAGCGCGACGAGCCCGTCGCCCCCGTCATATCCGCCGGATTCGTGCTGGCCGTCTTGCACCCGACACCAGCGAGCGAGAGGACTAAAGCGAGAACTCCCTTCGGGTTCGCCATCAGTGACTGATCGTCCCTTTCTTGCTCGTGTCGATGTCGGACGAAGCGCCGGTCTTGAAGAGGAAGGCGGTCATGTTCTTCGTCAGGAAGGCCCGCGCCTGCGGGTCCATCACGTTGAGCCCATAATGATTGATCAGCATTGTCTGCTGCTTGAGCCAGTCTGCCCAGCACTGAGTGCAGATCTCCTCGACGACGCGGGCGCCGACTGGTCCGGGAAAGGGCGGCTTTACGAATCCTGCGCGCGTCTGACCACACCGCGCGCAGGCTACTGTTTCAGGCACGCGCGGATCTACCTGCGCGCGTAGGAGATTTCAGCCAGGCCGAAGATGGAAAGGAGTCGCAGATAAACCCAGCCGATGTCGAACTCATACCACTTTGCCTTGAATTTCGCGGAGTGAGGATCGGCGTGATGGTTGTTGTGCAGCTCCTCGCCACCGAGCCAGATCGCGATCGGACTGATGTTCCGGCTCTCGTCCTTGACGTTGAAGTTCCGGTAGCCAACTGCGTGACCAACTCCATTAATGATCCCAGCCGCCCAGAAGGGGATCCAGATCATCTGTACACCCCAAACCAGTGGCCCGACGAAAAAGCCGAACAGGTAGATGTCGACGGCCAGCATCACAAGGATGCCCACCCAGTTGAGGGGGGAGAGGAGATGCCTCTCGAGCCAGTCGTTCGGGGTCCCTTTACCATATTTGTCGAGCACCCCGGGCTGGCGAACCGTCTTTCTATAGTAGAAGGCGCCCTTGAGCACGATGTTCCGCAATCCTTCCATGAGCGGACTGTGCGGATCCCCTTCGCGGTCTGCGAACGCGTGGTGCTTTCGGTGACACGCCACCCATTCCTTCGTGACGATGGCTGTCGAGAGCCACAGCCAGAGCCGCATCGGCAACTCCGCGAGGTAGTGCAGCTTGACCCCGCGATGCGTCTGAGCACGGTGCAGAAAGAGCGTGACGGACACATTGGTGAAGTGTCCAGCAACTATTACGAATAAAATGGGCTTCCACCAGGCCGTTGCCCAGCTTCCAAAATCCGGCATTACTTACTCCAGTGATCTAGTATCGGGTGCACCTGCAATCTATCGGAGGGCCCCTCTTAAACCAAACGACCACACTACTCGCGCGTAACCGGGCCCGCGGGATTCGCCGGAGGTGGGTTCCCCCACGTGTCATTTGAAGGATTCCAATCAGGAACCGAAGGATCGGGCCAGAGCCGAACGCCAGTCACTGGACCACGCACGGGTAGCACCGCGTCGAACCGATTGCCGCGAGCCCAGATGTTGACCGGCAGCGAGAAATCCTGGGTTGTACCGTCGGCATAGGCCACGCGCAGCCGAACCGGAAACGGAATGGAGGTATTTCGGCGAAGTGCAATCACCGCGAACGTCTGACCTTCGGATGTGCGCGTGGAAACGCTGTCGATGCCGATGTCGAGAACATCCGTAGTATAGAAGAAGCTGCGCCAGAACCAGGAGAGATCTTCGCCGGTTGAATTCTCGATGCTGCGGAAGAAATCTCCGGGGGTTGGATGCTTGAACGCCCAGCTCCTGATATACTCGCGGAAGGCCGTATCGAATAGATCCGATCCAACGACGTGGTTCCGCAGCGTCAGCAGTACAGCCGCGGGCTTCCGATAACCGATCGCGGCTAGAGCGGAAGCATCGATGTTGTCAGGCGCGGTCATCAGCGGCGATTGGGTTCCCTGCGTCACCGCATCACCCCAGTTCTTCAGATAGCCAGGGTACGCATTCTGTCCGGGATAACGAGCCTCTTTCGCGAACGCGTTGAGATAGGTGTTGAAGCCTTCGTCCATCCAGGCGTAGCGCCGCTCATTGGAGCCGACGATCATCGGAAACCATTCATGGCCGTGCTCGTGATTGATCGTGCCGAAGATCGACGCGGGATCATCATTACCGTAGTGCACCATCACGAACATCGGGTACTCCATTCCGCCAACCGGGCCGGCAACGCTCGTCGCCTGCGGATAGGGATACGGAAAGAACAGCTGCGAGTACTGGCGAATGGTCCATTGCGTCTGTTCGGCCGCGTGTTCCCACGCTTTCCCGGCTTTGGGGAATTCGTAATACGCCTGCGCCAATACGCCGTTCCAGCTGGTTGCATCCCATCTGAAATCAGGAGCGCCCGCCCACGCAACGTCGTGGACGTGTTGCGCGCGGAAGCGCCAGGTCTTCGTTCCGGCAACGGCTCGCGTCTTTGCCGTAGCCGCTTCGGGTTGGGTAATGATTTGAACTACGGCGCTGCTACGTGACGCGGCCGTGAGACGGCCCCGTTGCCCCGCGGTCAGAACCTCTCCGGGATTCTGCAGCACGCCGCTGCCGGCAACAGTGTATCCAGCCGGCACGGTGACTGAATAGTCGACGTCTCCGTACTCGAGATAGAACTCGCCCTGGCCCAGGTACGGATCGGCGTTCCATCCCCGAACGTCGTCGTAAACCGCCATACGCGGGTACCATTGTGCGATCTCGAAGAGCGTGCTGTCCCGCCCCATGCGATCCGATCCGTGCTCCGGCACTCTGAAGGAATACTTGATCGCGATCGTGGTTTTTCCGCCGCCAGACGTGAGCGGCGTGGGAAGATCGAGACGCACCATCGTGTCGTTGATCCGGGGCCGCACTGGCGTTCCATTCACTCGCACATCAGTGAGGTCGTATCCCCCTTGGAATCCCCTCACTCCCCAGCGTGAGTCCGCGGGAAAGAGCGCGGATCCTTTGCTTCCCGTCCGGTAGAGATTCTGGTCAACCTGAACCCAGACATACCGAAGGGTGTCGGGCGAGTTGTTGGTATATCTGATCTGTACCGAGCCGTTGAGCTGCGCCGTACCCGTGTCGAGTGATGCCGTTATCGTGTAGTCCGCTCTCTGTTGCCAGTAGTCGGGGCCCGGCACACCACTCGATGAGCGGTAGCGATTCGGGGCCGGCCAATCGATCCGGTTGGTGGTCGCAAAGGGATCATCGCGTTGGGTTTCGAAAACAGAGCCGGATCGTTGCGCGGTGGCTGGAGTCTCCATTCGCACCGGCGCGAGAACGACCGGGCGTTGCTGCGCGCACGCGGCGAGTGCAACGAGCAGGAAGGCGTAATTCTTCACGTTTCGAGAGCTGTTGTGTTTGAGGAATTCGTAAGCTGCGAGCGTGTAGACCGTAACGTAAGGGCCAGTCCACCTGATACCCACCTTGCGCGAGTTGTCCGACGTTCGTAGCCTCTCCCCAATGAGTCGAATGAGTCGGTCGAAAGCACTGCAGCCCCTCGTCGAAGGACGCGCTACCGCTGAGGGCACGCAGCGATTTCAAAAAAGGTTCGAGAACGGGCAAATCGACCATTTCTATCGGCCCCTCGCTGACGGTCTCGTAGTCTCCTCACTCGGTCTCGGCACCTACCTCGGTGAATGCGATGACGCTGAGGACGGACGTTATACGGCAACTGTCATTGCGGCCTTGGAGAAAGGCGTGAATCTGTTGGACACCGCTATCAATTACAGATGTCAGCGCTCGGAACGCGCAATCGGAGAAGCTGTGCGCATCCTGATCTCCCGGGGCAACATTGAGCGGGAAGAAATAGTGGTCTGCACCAAGGGCGGATACATACCTCTCGAGCGCACGCCGCCCGGCACCAAGGAAGGATATCGTGGCTTTCTCGACAGCGAGTATTACGGGCCCGGGATAATGCAGCCGGAGGATGTTGTATCCGGCGGCCACTGTCTGACCCCACGGTACTTGAACGATCAGATCGAGCGTAGCAGGCGCAATCTCGGACTCGCATTCATCGACGTCTACTATCTCCACAACCCCGAACAACAGCTCGATGCGTTGAGTCGCTCGAAATTCCTTAGCGTGATCGGCGCGGCGTTCTCATCGTTGGAGAAGCAGGTCGAGCGTGGGACCATTGGTTGTTACGGCTGCTCGAGCTGGAATGGGTTCCGAGTACTGCCCGAAGCCCGGAACCATCTGAGCCTCAACGAACTCGTAACCGTCGCGCGTGAAGTGGGAGGCGGGAACCACCACTTCAAGATCATCCAGCTCCCGATCAACCTAGCGATGACGGAGGCAGTACGCGTTCCTACCCAGTGTGTGGGCACTGACCGCGTCTCGTTGCTGGAGGCGGCGCACCGCTTCGACATAGGAGTAGTTGGAAGCGCCACTCTCATGCAATCGCAGCTCACGCGATCGCTCCCCGACCAGCTTCGCTCCGCTTTCCCGGGGTTCAACAGCGATGCCCGGCGCGCCATAGCGTTCGCGCAATCGCTGCCGCTCACGGCCGCGCTGGTTGGAATGAAATCTGTTGCGCACCTCGAGCAGAATCTGGAGCGCGCGGCGCTCAACTAGAGATCTCCAGCACCCTCAATTGCCCGCTTTCGTAGTCCGCGACCATGATCCGGTGTGCCAACGATCGTGCCGACCATTCCGTCCGGGTCGACATCGGCCTAGCGTATGGCGCTCGACTCGGCGTCTGCGAAATAGAGGCGCTTGCCATCCGTCGTGATGCCCATAGGCTGCGCCAGCAGAGCGCTCGAGTGTGGCCCATCAGTTATGTCCTCGCCGTCGGTTCCGCTGTGAACTCGCGCAC
>DASZZU010000294.1:0-4573 GCA_035544855.1 Gemmatimonadaceae bacterium
CGACCCTGGGGCTGCACGATGTCGCGAAGTGAACGGTGCCCAACTTTTCAGTCGGCGCGCTCTGCGGATGTGCGTGCTCCTGCGGATACGCGGCGAAAGCGGGGAGAGTGAGAAGAACCGTGGCCGCGGCGACAGATACGCGTGTCATGTGTGCTCCTTGCTGCTTCATTGTGCGGCGCGAGCGCGCGGACGGCAAGTTCCTGCTCATGTAGGAACCTCACGCGATGGGTCCTTTCGGAGTCCCTGCACTGACGCCTAACGGTAACAGATTGTGACCGTCAGCCATTCCACGGTGTTATGTTTGATGACACTTCCGTTATTCGGGTGGTAGGCTCCATGCGCAATGCAGTACCATTACTCGTCGCCCTCGGCTTGCTCGCGTGCACAGATCGGGCGCCGACGGAGAACAACTACGAGATGAGGAGGACCGCGCCACCGACGCTGTCTGTGAGCGCGACAACGCGCGTGCTACCGGTTGCGGGCGGCGCCCCGGATCTGGAGATATCCGCTTCGCTACGGAACTCGACAGTGTCGCACATCCAGGTAGCCGTCGGCGCGCAATGCCCTCTCTTCGTGCGGATCTTTCCGGATCCGACGGGAGAGTATTCTGGCTCGCTCGATCCCTCGATGGCCTGCGCGCAAGGCGGACCCATCCTCGACCTCGCTCCCGGCGACACGGCAGTGCTGACGCGGGTTTTGCGCGCGGACACACTGGCGTCGTTTGCTCCGGGCACCTACGGGATCAACGTGGCAGTGACCACTACCACGGATTTGATCGGAGTTTGGGCTGGCGCGGTCCAGCTCCCCCCTGAACTAGGGCGTTAGCAACTGTCTTGAAAGTCAAGCGGTCGTGAGCATTCCGCATGCTGCCCCCGGATTCCAGCGCGTTCGCATGCGGACCATCGTGTTGAGGATCGTGAGCAGTTTCCGCATGCACGCCACCAGGGCGAGCTTCTTCGGTTTGCCCGCGGCAACGAGACGCTGATAGAACCCTTGGATCACCGTATTGCGCTTCGTCGCCACGAGCGCGGCCATGTAGAGCACGGCCCGCACCGTGGCCCGACCGCCTTGCACGAAGCGCCGGCCGCGCATCGTGCCCGAGTCGCGACTGAGCGGTGCGACCCCAACGAGTTTCGCGATCTCGCGACGTGAGAGCCGACCGAGCTCCGGCAGATCCGCAAGCAGCGTGCGCGAGAGCACCGGCCCGACACCAGGCACGCTTTGCAGCAGCTCATCACGCTCGCGCCACGCGGGACTGTTCTTCACCATCTCGCCGAGATCGGTATCCGTCATGCGCAGCTCGCGCTCGAGAAACGTGATGTGCGACGAGAGATCGGGTACGCCGCTCCGGCTAACGCACGGTGTTCACCACCCAGGCCGAATCGAGCTGGCGCCCCGACCAGAATGTCTGCAAACTCTGAAAAGAGCTAGATACAAGGCGTACACCAGGAGGTTGGATGAGCAACTTATCGGGGTTTGAGCGAGGAGTTTTTGCTGGAATCCTAATCGCTGTCGGCGCGAGCGCTGGTAATTGGCTCATCACTCCGATGAGTCATCCAGACGCGAGTACTCTGCGAACAATTGGCGTCGCGGTCCAAGCAGTTCTGGCTTTAGGCATCGGTGTGTGGCTCATTCTACGCGAACGTAGTCACCGCACAAAGGGAACAGCGACAGCCAACACGCCCTAGTCCGTGCGGCAGTGGAGACCATGCACCGCGCGTCTTCGCCAATGGGAGGACCTGCGAACAGAATCATGAAGCCACGAATTACCGTCATCACCGTCGGCGTGAACGACCTGGAGAAGTCGCTCTCGTTCTATCGCGACGGCCTTGGCTTGCCGACTGAGGGAATTGTCGGGAAGGAATTCGAGCATGGCGCTGTGGCCTTTTTCGACTTGCAGTTAGGCTTGAAACTCGCCATTTGGCCTCGCGGCGATATTGCTCACGACGCAAGCATTCCCCAGAGCGCGCAAAGTGCAACCGAATTCACCATCGGTCACAACGTTAGGAGCAAGCAGGAAGTTGATGCGGTTATGGAGCAAGCAAGAAATGCAGGGGCGACGATAACCAAGGAAGCGCAAGTTACTTTTTGGGGCGGCTATGCCGGCTACTTCCAGGACCCGGATGGTCACTTGTGGGAAGTAGTCTGGAACCCTCAATTCGAAATACCGGACTAGGCTTGGATACGGAACCAAAGTGACTGAAGCAGAGCTAATCGCGGTAGCGACTGCACTCGCTGGCGAGTTCCGAACGAGTGACACTTGCGTTGCGGGTGAAGTAGCGGCGGTCCTCGTCTCTGCTTCCGGCCGCGTTTACACGGGCGTGTGTATTGACACCGCCTGTAGTCTGGGTTTCTGTGCGGAGCACGCGGCGGTTGCCGAGATGCTGAAGGCGCGCGAATCAGAGATCGCTTTCGTTGTCGCGGTCAGCACCAAATACGGGATCCTACTCCCGTGCGGGCGGTGTCGCGAGCTGATGTGGCAGGTGGATCCTCGGAATCGCGCCACGCGGGTTATCATTGGCCACGGCCAGGTCGTTACGCTCGCTGAATTGCTCCCGCAGCCGTCGGGGGCTTGAGCCGTGTCCTCCAGCCGCGACTATGCCCGATGGCTCTGGCTGCTCCTCGCGCTGTTTATCGTTCGAGTAATTGCGCAGCCAATCGCGTTGGTGACATCCGCACCGTTTCTGCCGCCGTTCGAGTCATGGCATAGCGGCGTTCTACCTTATCCCGCGCTCGTCGCTACGCAGCTTCTCATCATTGCCTGGTTGGCCCGCACGGCGTGGCGCGTCAGCAGGGGAGAAGTCACTCCGCACTATCGCCTTGGCGTCTGGATGCTGGCGTTTGGCGGAGTGTATTTCACGACAATGCTGGTACGGTTGGTGCTCGGCGCAACTGTCCTGAGCACCAACCGCTGGTTCTCGTCGGCTCTCCCCACAATGTTCCACCTTGTCCTCGCCGCATATTTGCTGGTGTACGGGCACTATCATTTCCGCCACGCCGCAGCCGCTCGCAGCTCGCCCCCACCCCCGCAAGCGCGTCAGAGCTGATCAGCGAACATCGCCTTGTAGTGCCGGTACCAGTCGCTCTGAAAAACTTCCGCCGGATCGAGCCGGCGTTTGAGACGCAGGAATTCCGGGAATTCGGGATAGGCCGCAGCCACCTGCCTCCGCTCCGCCCACCGGTGATACGTGAGGTAGTAGCTCCCGCCGTATGAGAGTCCGCGATCGATGAGTCGGCGGAACTCCTGCTTGGCTCTCTCGATGCCCGCCGGATCCGGCATGACGTGAATGTTGAAGATGATGCATGCATACGGCTGTTTCGCCCAACGGAGCATTGTCTCCGCGTCACGCTCGATCAGACGGATTGTGCCATAGATCAGATCCGTTCTGTGCTCGAGGAAGTCTGAGCGAACATCCGCAAGGAAGCGGACGAGCGCATCGCGAGGGACGTATATCTCCGAAATCATCTCGGTTCCGCGCGCATATTCGCCGAGTCGAGCGCCAAGCGTGTCATGGTAGTCGGGTATGTACGTGCTCATCTGATGCTCGTCGGACCAGTAGTACTGACCCGACGTCGTGAGGTAGTAGCTCGCGTACGCCTGAAAGGCGCGGGCGCGATCCACGTGCGCGAGCAGGATCAGCTCGCGCCAGTTCTCCGGAGTGAGCCGGGCGCGGCTGGAGGGCATCGGCGTCGCGTCGTCTACTGGACGATAGCATGAGAAGACTCCCTTTCGAAGGAGCGCGCCAGGATCGAGCTGCGTCGCAAACTGGAAATCGCCGTACTGGTAACCGGCGGCGATGCGTCGGTCGAACATTGCCGGGAGATCGCCAATGTCGATGACCTCGACCGTCCGCTGCACCTTGTGGCGCGGAGCGAGCCGCAGCCGCACGTTGACGATTGCGCCAAACAATCCGTATCCGCCGATTGCCGCGCGAAACACTTCGGGGTTCTCCGTTCTGCTGCATCGGCGTACCACGCCGTCGGGTCCCACGATGGTGAAAGCGGCGACGTCGCCGACGAATGGCGGGAGCTTCAGTCCGCGCCCGTGCACGTTCGCCGCGAGCGCGCCGCCGATGCTCAGCTTGTCAGCGCCGGTCTGCTTCTGAATGAATGCCCATGACTTCATCTCGTTCGCCTGGCTTTGAAGGAGATACTGGTAAAGCTCCGGCCACTGAATACCGGCCTCGACTTCGATCTCGCCGGCGACGCGATCGAACTCGATAACGCGCGTCAGGCCATTCATGTCAATGAGGGTCGCGTTCGTCGCGAACTGCTGACCGCCCATGGCGTGCCTGCCGCCGGCGACGCTCACTCCTCGCCCTTCGCGGCGCGCTCTGCGAACGACAGACTGCACGGCATTAATGGACTCGGGGCGAACCACGTCGTGAACCCGTGTCGGATTCAGGTGCGAGTGGACGTCGTTGACGGTAACACCATCGCTTGCTGACTCGGCAGCCCTACGCGGCATGCAGCCAGGGACAGCCGTGGCAATGCCAGCCTTTGCGGCCAGCTCAAGAAATTCACGTCGTGATATCATGGCTCCTCCGAATTGGTGGCCAGGCACGCGAGATCG
>DASZZU010000295.1:0-3167 GCA_035544855.1 Gemmatimonadaceae bacterium
AGGCGGCTACAGTCTCATTCCCGAGAGGACAGTCGGTGAGAAAAACCAGTCCGCGCATGGCCAAGGCACGACTGACGTATCTCACGACATCCTCATTGCTGCTCCTTCCGCTCCTCGTACTGTGCGCATGTCGCAACGCGACGGCGCCTCTGCCTGACGGAGCTAGGAGGTTCGCGCCGCCTCCGGTGTATGCAAGGTGGTGGGGTCTCACGGAAGCCTGCGCGGGCCGGGCCGGCGATTTCGCCGCGTACTCTTGGTACGTCGTGCCGGGCAACTTCACTCCACTTCCTTCCAATCCCTATGCTGCGGGCTACGCCGATGTGACGGCCCGCCGCATCATCCTGGCCGGGTCGATATGGGATTCTGGGGGAGACGTCCGGCATGAGATGCTGCATGCACTACTCGGTCGGGAGTATACGCGGGATAGCCCCGCAGTTGCGCATCCTCCGGAATACTTTCAGGGCCGGTGCGCGGGTGCGGTCGCCTGTCCGGGTCCCTGTGCCGAGGCTGGGCCCGCGCCCTCGACGGCACCCGCGAACGCGCCGGAGTTACCGCTATCGGGCCTTCTACTGAATATCGAACTGCTGACGAGCCCCGCATCGTGGAGCGGGCCTGACAGCATACTCTCGATCATCGTAGGCGTGACCAATCCGAGTGCGGAGGCAATGTGGGTGTCACTCGAGGCATCGCCAGCAATCGCCCAACCATTTACCTCCTACTTCAGTTTCCAGATCGCACCCGCTGGACGAGACACCCAGCTCGTGAGCCTTGTACAGTCGGTCCCCACCGGCAGGATCCCGTTCGCCGCTCATCAGGCGCGTACCTCCGTCCTTGATATCAATCTCCGCGGTTTTCGGCTGTCCCCCGGCGAGTATATCGTCAGCGGTGGCTTCAATACCCGACCGCCGTTGCGGGCGTCGCTCCGCGTGCTTCCGTGACCCATCGAGCCGCCTAACGTACGCTGAACCTGCCGGGCGATCAGAGGAAGCTCGCTGCGCTCGCATTGTGTTTGATTCGCCCGCAGGTTAGCTACGGCGTTATGCGGTCACACAGGCTTCACGCTGGCGGCTAACGTACACTGTATGTACATTTGGCTATGGCCGAGCTACACTTCACGTGGGATACGGCGAAAGCCCGAGCCAACATCGCGAAGCACGGCGTCAGCTTCGATGAGGCCGAGACCGCCTACTCCGATGAAGACGCAATACTGCTTCCCGATCCAGAGCACTCGAGCACCGAAGAGCGGTATGTCCTCATCGGTCTGAGCGTGGCATTGCGGATATTGGTCGTCGTCCATTGCGAGCCGGCTCCGAGCGGTGTCATCCGCTTGATCTCAGCTCGCCGAGCTACCCGATCTGAGCGCGGCCAGTATGCCGCGCGGTGGAAGTAATGCGCAAAGAATACGACTTCTCGAAGGGCAAGCGGAATCCGTACGCGAAGCAGCTGAAGCAGTCGATCACCATGCGAGTCGACCGCACCACGCTGGAGTACTTCAAAGGGTTGGCCAGTGAGCTCGATGTCCCATATCAGACATTGATCAACCTGTATCTCCGAGACTGCGCTCTCACGGGCCGCCGTCCCGCCATGAGCTGGCGACCATCGCGATCCGGCGCCGCATAACGGACGCTGCACCAGACGCGATCTGGGGTAGCTCGCTTGGCTCGCATATTGTTGGATTCGCCCGCAGGTGAGCTTTGGCGTTGATATGACTGGGCTGGTGTCAAGGGACTCAGTGTACAGACATGTTTGCGTGAGACGTGGGACGACGTGGGCCCGAGGCAGCATCGACGGTTGATCCTGCTGATATACGCCGATTACTCCCTGGCAGGAGCAGCGCGGCAAGAAGCGGATGCGTCGGGAGCTGGCTCACTCTAGAATCGGGGATGCCGGTCCTGCGTTCGACCCGGCCTGCATAACGCCGTCGAGCGTGCTCGCACATCGCACCTCGGCGCCGCACGTCGGACCACTCCTGTCTCCTTAGCGAACCGTGGTAGGTTCGACCTCCCGCGCGACGGCCCACAGGAATCCAACGAGTTCGCGGGCGACCGCCACGACGGCGATCTGCGGCCGCTTCCGATACGACAGATGATTGAACCGCGCATGCAACCGCTGCTGCGCCTTCCAGGCGTGGGTGATCACCGCGGGCGGTTGCCCCTGCTGCCGCCGCTTGAGATCGACACTCATCTGCGGTCGATGCCGATAGCTCCACGCCGCTTGCACGAGCACGTGCCGACAGTGGCTATTCCCCGCCTTCGTGATCGAGCCGAGACGCTGTCGGTTGCCACTCGAGTCCTCGCGCGAGATGAGGCCGAGGTAGCAGGCGAGTTGCCCCGGCCGCTCGAAGCGGCGCCAATCGACGAGCTCCGTCGCCAGCACCATCGCGGAGTGGAGCGAGATCCCCCGGAAGCACTGGAGTGTCTGCACCATTGGCTTCAACGTCGGGAGCTCGGCCAAGAGCGCGATCTGTCGATCGAGTTCCTCGCGCCGCTGTAGCTTGTACAGCAACAGCGCGTGGTACTCGCGATACACCAGGCGATCCTCGCGCGCGAGCGGCGAGCCGTCCGTGGTGAGATGCTGCAGCCACTGCAGGTGCGGTGTGCACCAGTTCGTCCCCTCGCGAAACACGAAGCCCCGTGTCGCCAGGAACTTCAGGATGTAGTGCCGGGACTTGAGGATCTCGCGCTGAAAGGTCTCGCGGCAGCGCACCACGTCGCGCACGCGCTCATCCGCTTCGCTCGGGATGCGCACCGGCACCAGCTCGCCCGCGCGGTACAGCCGCGCGAGGTCCGCGGCGTCGCGCTTGTCGTGCTTGCGATGGACGCCCGACCGTTTCGGGATCAGCGAGGGCGCGATCACCTCGCACGCGTAGCCCCAGTCGCGGAGCGTGCGATGGAGCACGTACCCGGCCCCGCTCGCCTCGTAGCACGCGTGCAGTGCGCCCTCGCGCGCCACGCGATCCAGCCACTTCTTCAGCTTCGGGAGGTCGTTCGGCAGCCGGTCGAGGCGCGTCGGCGCCGTCGCCCCCGCAGGCAAGACCGCGATGGTGATCGAGTCCTTGTGCACATCCATCCCGAGATAGATGATAGAGCGAGCAGCAACCGGCACCGCAGCAGCAAGTGATGACATGGGTTGGTCTCCGTGTGCGACAGTGTGATCGTCGCAGGTGG
>DASZZU010000296.1:0-12673 GCA_035544855.1 Gemmatimonadaceae bacterium
AGTGACGATGTTCCGCGCGGGGCGACTACCTGAAGTGAAGTGGGTTGAAGGGTGTAATTAGCGCTCGACGGTCTCTGACGTGCATCTCCGGCTGATCGCTGCGCACCGATGAGTAAAATGCATGACCGCTAAGTTTCTGACCGCAGACTGGCGTTACCTGGCGATGCTCAACTTCGAAGTCGACCGTTCCGTTCTCACACCTCATCTGCCCAGGGGAACCGAGCTCGACGATCGCGACGGACGGCACTACCTGAGCCTCGTGGCGTTCCTCTTCCTGGACACACACGTGCTTGGCCTGCCCGCACTTTTCCACCAGAACTTCGAGGAAGTGAATCTTCGCTTCTACGTACGACGGAGAGTCGGCAGCGAATGGCGCTCTGGTATCGTGTTCATTCGCGAGATGGTGCCCTTGTTCCTCGTGGCAGAGACCGCCAAGCTCACCTACAACGAGCCGTACCGCACCGTTCCGATGCAGCACACCATCGTCAAGACCAACGGCGAGATGCAGAGCGTAGAGTATAGGTTTGGCGGAGGGCGCGATAAGTGCAGATTCGCGCTCCACGTCGACGGACCGTTGTATGAGATGGACCGCGGGTCCGAGGAGGAATTTCTCTGCGACCGCGGCTGGGGCTACACCCGCCAGCGTAATGGCGGAACGATCGAATACAGGGTCGAGCACGCCCGCTGGCGCATCTGGCCTGGCGCGCGCCACGAGCTTGCCGGCCCCCTCGAGGCTTTCTACGATCAGCCCTTTCCAACTATACTGTCAGGAGCTCCCAGATCCGCGTTCATTGCGGATGGCTCCGCGGTTGCGGTCCATATGCCGGAGCGAATTGCGTAACTCTCTGCAGGTAATCCGAAAATGACTGCGACGGCACAAATGGCGGATCTGCGATACCCGGTTGGGAAATTCGATTTCAACGCACCGGTGAGCGAAGCGGATTACCAACGGTTCATCGCGGCGATCGCGGAAACACCGGGCGCGCTTCGATCAGCGGTGGCGGGATTGTCCCGCGATCAATTGGAGACGCGCTACCGTCCTGACGGCTGGACAGTGAAGCAGCTGGTTCATCACGTCCCCGACAGCCACCTGAACGCCTACTGCCGATTCAAGCTGGCCCTGACGGAAGACGAGCCGACGATCAAGACATACGACGAAGCGAAGTGGGCCGAGCTCCCTGACTCGCAGCGAGTGCCCATTGATGTTTCGCTGGATCTGCTCGACGCGCTTCATCAGCGGTGGGTGGCTTTGCTCAGGTCAATGGATGCCGCCGATTTCAACCGCGGACTCCGGCATCCGGAGCACGACCGCGTGCTGACTCTGGCTCAGATGCTTGCACTGTACGCGTGGCACGGGCGACACCACGTCGCGCACATCACGTCGTTGAGAAAGCGGGAGGGGTGGTGAGTGAGCTTGCGACATTTGGAGCCGGATGCTTCTGGGGCGTGGAAGTGACGTTCAGAAACGCTCATGGAGTGAAGGGCGCGGTCGTCGGGTATCTGGGCGGCACCCTGGCAAATCCGACCTACAGGGATGTGTGCACCGGAAGAACGGGACACGCTGAAGTCGTTCAGGTGACTTACGATCCATCCGAAGTGACATACGACAAGCTGCTCGACGTCTTCTGGGAGAATCACGATCCGACCACGCTCAACAGTCAGGGGCCCGACGTCGGCACTCAGTATCGCTCCGCCATCTTCTATCACACGCCCGAGCAGAAGCGCATCGCCGAGGAGTCGAAAGCGAGACTCGAGTCGAGCGGCCGGTTCCAGAGGCCGGTCGTGACCGAGGTCACCCAGGCTTCGACATTCTATCCGGCCGAAGACTACCACCAGCGCTACCTCGAGAAGCGCGGGTTGGCCAGCTGTCACATTTAGCGGGGTCCCACGGCACTCCGCTTGCCACATAGTTATCCAACTCAGAGGTGGTGCGCGGTGCGTATAAAGACGGAAAAGCTGAATTCGCGGAAGACGACGTGGCTCCTCGTGGGAGCCGGAGCCGCGATGGTGGCGGGGAGATTGGTCGAGCGCGGTCTGGAGAAGGGCTGGCGCGCGGCGAGGCACGAGGATCCGCCAGATCAATTGAAACGGGGCGAGAGCTGGCCCGCGGCCCTCGCGTGGACGGCTATATCAGCGGCTACGGTGGCCGCAGTGGAGCTGGCAGCGCGTCGCGGAGCTCATCTAGGACTGCGGCAGCTGGCTGGAAAGCGCACCCCCGCGAACCTGTGAAGCATTCGCCAGGATTTCTCAAGCTTGTCGATGACGCGAAGTCGCGCGTTCGCGAGGTGAGCGTCGACGAGACGCGACGCAAGCTCGAGACAGGGAAGGCGAAGGTCATCGACGTGCGCGAGGAAAGTGAGTGGGCCGCGGGTCACGCGCGGGGTGCGGAGCACATGGGCAAGGGCGTGATCGAGCGTGACGTCGAGGCGCGCGTCCCTGACAAGAACGCGGAGCTCATACTCTACTGCGGCGGCGGATTTCGCTCGGCCCTTTCCGCGGACAATCTTCAGAAAATGGGCTACAGGAACGTCGCGTCGATGGCGGGCGGATGGCACGCCTGGCAGGAGGCGGGGGCGCCGGTTGAGCCGGGCAAGGGAACGCGCAAGTAGGTTGGTGCACGCTGTTGCCGTCGAGCTTTACCTAGGCCGCAAAGTACTTGACAACACAAAGTCGACACGTATCTTGAACGCAGCGGAGGCGTGTCAATGCTGAGATTGTTGGTGATGCTGGCCTCGATTGCCAACTGTGCCGGCGGACTTGTCCTGATCACGACCTTGGCGACGATGTGGCAGCACGCTGCTGACGGACCGTCTGCGCCCGCGGGTCAACGGGCGCAGCTCCGCCTGATCACTAAGGTCGCAGCTCGCCGTGGTCCACCGGCTCGCGGCCTCGGCGCATGAACAGGAATTCGTAAAGCAGTCCGGCTACCAGAGCGCCGACGATCGGAGCGAACAAGTAGAGGAGCTGCGCCTCGTAAATACCGCTCGCAACGGCTGGCCCGAACGAGCGTGCCGGGTTCATCGACGCCCCCGTTAGCGGGCCGATTGCGAGGATGTCGGCCGCCACCACGAAGCCGATAGCCAATCCCCCTATCTTCGGCCCGCGAAGATCGACCGCCGTCCCGTACACGACGAAGACGAGAAAGAAGGTTGCGATCGCTTCGGCGAGGAATGCCTGGCCAGCCGTCACGTCCAGCGCGATCGTCAGACCGCCTCCCCTGGTCGCGGAGAAAGTGGCTTCGGAGAACGCAAGCTTGAGAGCGTAGCCCGCCGCAACCGCCCCCAGCACCTGAGCGACGATATAAAGAGCGGCCATCATCGCTTCGATTCTTCTCGTCGCGAGAAGACTCAGCGTCACCGCCGGATTGAAATGACCCGAGATGCGCATGAGCGCGCTCACCATCACCGCCAGAATCAACCCGTGCGCCAGCGCGATCTCGAGAAGGCCCGTTGGTGATCCGGTTACTCTCGCATGAATGATCGCGCCGCTCCCCACGAAAACGAGAGCGAATGTGCCGATGAATTCAGCGACGAAATGCCGCCACGCGTCCCGCATAGTCCTGCCCCCGTGGTAATTGTTGGGGCCACGGCGCGTGAGCTCGCTAGATCACTCTACGCAGTACCAGCGCGGCATTGATTCCGCCAAAGCCGAAGGAGTTGGTAAGTATGTGCTCAACGCGCTCCTTCCGCCCCGCCCCCGGCAGAAAGTTAAGATCGCAGGCCTTGTCCGCAACCTGAAGGTTGACTGTGGGAGGGAGCCACTCCCGCTCGAGGGCGAGCGCGCAGATGGCAGTTTCGATCGCGCCGGACGCGCCCAAGGCATGGCCATAGTAACCCTTGGTTCCGCTCATCGGCACCTTATAGGCGCGATCGCCCATCACCTTCTTGATCGCCATCGTTTCGGTCGTGTCGTTGAGTGGCGTCGAGCTCCCGTGTGTGTTGACGTAGCCGATCTCGTCCGCGGACACGTTCGCGTCATCGAGCGCCAGCTGCATCGATCTCGCGGCCTGTGAGCCATCCGGGCGCGGCGCGGTCATGTGATGCGCATCGTTCGTCGTGCCGTAACCGGCGATTTCGGCGTAGATCTTCGCCCCGCGTGACTGCGCGCGGTCGTACTCCTCCAGAATGAGAACCGCGGCGCCCTCGCCCATCACGAAGCCGTCGCGATCCTTGTCGAACGGCCGGGACGCCATCTCCGGCTCTTCATTGCGAGTGGACATTGCTCTGATGAGCGCGAACGCTCCGAAGCAGAGCGGCGCCAGCGGCGCCTCGGCGCCGCCCGCGATCATCACGTCGGCGTAGCCGTCGCGGATCTGCCGGAAGGCATCTCCGATCGCGATCGTTCCCGACGCGCAGCTCATCGCGTTGGTGGAGTTGGGCCCCATCACGCCGAACTCGATCGCGATGTTGCAGCTCGACGCGCCGCCGAATACCGACAGTGCCAGTGTGGCGTCGACCTCGCGAAGCCCGCGCTGGAGAAATACCGCCAGCTGGCTCTCGGCGTAGCCGATTCCGCCGAGGGCCGTCCCCATGTTCGCGCCGACCCTCTCCTTGTTTTCGCGCGAGAGATCGAGATCGGCATCGGCAAGCGCCATCTGCGCTCCGACTACCGAGAACTGCGCAAAACGGTCCAGACGCTTGGCGCGTTTGTTCTGGAGATGGTCGGTCGGTACGAAGTCGTTGACCTCCGCCGCGTTGTGACTCCGGAACGGCGACGGATCGAACCGTGACAGCGACCGCACCGCGGAGCGCTGGCGTTGGAGTCCCGACCACAATTCATCGCGGGTGGTACCGATCGGAGTTATGGGTCCGATGCCCGTGATCACCACTCTGCGTCTTCTTACCTGAAACACGTCGCCCTCATTGCTGCTGTTTGTTCGCTTCGCGCTCCGCCACTGCCGCGAGCCCCGCCAGCGTGCGGGAAGCGATTCCATGCACGAACACCGGCCCTATCAGGTACATCGCGGCCCACCTCCCAATCAGTGGTATCCGCGGTCCGTCCCATAAATGCACAATTCGTACGTGCGTACCGGCAGATGTCGGTGTGAAGGACCACTCGACGTCCATTCCCTTGGTGATACCCACCACATGGCGAAAGCGAATCGCAGGCCGATAGCTGTCCACTGCCATCTCGGACAGCCACCAGGTCGGCCAGTTGATGTGCAGCGGCCCCTTTGGTGTGTTCACCGCCTGAAACGGCCGATAAGCTGACATCTCCACCAATCCTCCGCCGTCGGAGCGGCGCGTGCGAAACCGTACGTATCGATAATGCGGGAGATAACGCGGCCAATGCTCCACCTGACTCGCCAATTCGAAGATTGTCGTCAACGGCGCGCGAACGACTTGCTCGTCCTCGGTTTGCATCGCGCGCCCGAACGGCATCGGCCCGAGATCAAACGCCCGCCCGGGCTGCGTCGTCATCGATCGACCGGCGCCCAGCTCGTCGTCACCCGAAAACCTCGACGACGATGCACGACCGGCTTGCGCGCCACTGCCTCCCACACTGTATCCACTAACTCCTCGGGCGTGAACCCCCTCATCACGGAGACGACGCCATCGTGACGGCTAACGGCATGAAATCGAAGGGGAAATGAGGCCAGCCAGAGTCCAGCTGCGGCGATCCAGCTCCGCCTGAGGTCGCTGACTACCACCCGCACGCGGGCCACCCGGTTCATCTCGCGCAGCAGTTCGAGCGCGTCAGCACCCGCGAAGTGATGCAGGACCTGCGAGCACATCACGATGTCGACGCTGTGATCCGCGAATGGAAGCCGCAGCGCATCGCCGCAAACGGCGAGGGTGAGCACGGGGCGGCTCGCGCGCGCCAGCTCGAGCGCTGAATCGAGCCCCACGGTCGTCAGGTCAATTCCATTCTGGCGGGCAACTTCCCGCGCTCGACATGGGATGTCGCCAAGTCCGGTTCCGACGTCGAGCAGCGTCGCCTGACGCGGCACGTCTTCCAGCGCGTCCGTCAGCTCGTCGATGACCGAGCTCAGTCCGCCGAACAGGGAGTTCGACCGAACGACATCGGCCAGGGAGCGTGTCTTCACATTGGGATCCACGTTCGGATCGTCGAGTATCTCTACGCCGCGTATTTTTGGAGGTGTGAAGATGGAGCGCACGATTCCTAATGCTCCAGCTGTGCGTAGCCGCCGCGATAATAGAGCAGGGGCGTGCCGTTCTCAGCCCGCGCCGCCTCCACTTCTCCCACGATTATGGTGTGGTCACCGGCGTCGTGCTTCGCGAAGGTAGCGCACTCGATGACGCCGAGCACGTCGTCGAGCACCGCGAAGCCATTTTGAGATCTGCTGTAGCCTACGCCCTCGAAGCGATCGATATCGACGATCGAGAAGCGCCGCGCGATCTGCTCCTGACTGGCGGAGAGGATGTTCACCACGAAGCCGGGCGCGGTGGTGAGCGCATCGTAGGCCGACGCGGTCTTCTCGATGCAGATGAGCACGAGCGGTGGCTCGAGACTGACGGAGCAGAAAGCGCTCACCGTCATACCCTGATCGGAGCCATCTCGAGCCTTCGTGGTCACAACCGTGACACCGGAAGGAAACCGGCCGAGTACGCTGCGGAATTCGTCTGGACTTACGCTCAAGTTCTAAAGGCCGGAGAGATAAAGAGGTTGAAAAGAAAGCGCGGATTCAGGACGACCTTGGTAGGAATGAAATCTCCTGCTACCCCTATGAGGAGATCAGCCATCTCCTTGCGGCGGGAGAGAGCCTTTGCCGCGTTGTTCAGGAAGTAAGGATACGCTATGGCCATGCCGACGATTCGCTCGAGCTTCCACTTTCCGCCAAATTCGCTCCGCCGCGCTGCTTCGTAGCCAGCCAGCGCGCGATCTTCATCTCGCGTCGCGCCGCGGAGCGCTTCGGCTATGAACGGCGCGAGCAGCTCACCTCCGCGCAGCGCGGCGTAGATACCCTCCCCCGTGAATGGATCAAAAAAGTCGGCGGCGTCGCCGACCAGGGCCGCTCCCGGAGCCCATGCGCGTCGCGAGATCGAAGCGAACGGACCCGTCGCCCGGACGGGCGTCACGCGCTCGGCGCCAACAAACCTTTCGGCGAGGTAAGGACGCGTTGCTATCCACTGTTCAAAGAATTCCGTACGGCCCTCTCCAATCTCCCGCGCGCGCGATATGGGGACGACGACGGCGACATTCATGAGGCCGCGCCCCACATCGACGATCCCGAAATAGCCGTCGTAGTCGACGTGCATTTCTCCGAGAGCGCCTACGTCCCGGACACCTCTATAGTGTGCGACGAGCGCGAGCCGCTTGGGGAAAAATCGGCTGGTCCGGGTGAGACCGAGCCGCCTTCCGATGACGGAGCGAAGGCCATCCGCGCCGACGACGTACCTGCTCGTCATAGTTTGTGCGCTCCCGTTCGGCCCGATCACAGTTACTCCAGTCACACGGCCCGTGTGATCCTTTGCCAGATCGGTCACTCGGACCAGCTCTTCGACGCGAGCGCCGGCCGCTCTGGCGCCGCCGAGGACGATTGCATCGAGAATGGTTCGCCGGACGGCGAGGCCATGGTCGCGAAATCCGCGAAATCCGTGGGTCGACACAAACTCGCCATCGGCGATCTGCCCGTTCGGCGCGCGCACTCGCATCCCGGCGAGGTGCGCAGGGGAGGACCGCTCGATCTCGTCAAGAACATTCATGTCGGAGAGAATCCGCGATGCCTGCGGGCTCAGGTATTCCGCGCAGGTCTTGTCGCGCGGAAACTTCGCTTTGTCGAGCACGAGGACATCCACGCCTTCCCTCGCCAGCGCATGGGCAGTCGACGCGCCAGCCGGGCCTCCACCAACAACTATGACTTCAGCATCGAGATCTCGAGCCACCCGCTATCCGATTGCGCGGGCAACGCGCTGAAACAGCCCCATGTATTGCCAGTGTGGGCGCGGCAAATGGAGAATCGACGCCGCTCGCGTGAGATATGGCAAGACTATCGATCGCGAATCCGCCGAGAACATGAAGCGCGGATGGTCGGCGGCGAATCTCTTGAGTCGCGCGACGATTGTGCCGAACTGAATGGCGCTCGAGAAATAAAAAACAGGATCGAGCAGGGTGCTTCCGGCGGGAACCACGCCCTCCGCGATCGCTATTCGGTGCAGCGTCGTCCCGGGATAGATGCGCAGTCCGACCGTCAGATAAACCGCGTCTCCCCTCCGGAGCCGCCAAGCCGCGAATGCAAGCGTCTCCTCCACGGTCTCGGCGGTCTCGCCGGGACCTCCGACGAGAAAAATCCAGAGGGTCTTGATTCCGAACTTCTCGACTCGCTCCGCGACTTCTCGCACTTTGGCAGCGTCGAATCCCTTTTCCAGCTTCTCCAGAACCGGGTCGCTGGCGCTCTCGGCTGTAATGCCGAGCGAGCGGAAGCCGGCGGTCTTCATCGCGCCCAGCAGCTCGGCGCTGGCCGACGCCGGTGTGAAATTGGTGGTGTCGAGCTGCACGCCGAGCCTGCGACGCGTGATTGCTTCGCACACCTGAATGGCATGACCTGGCGGTGAGTTGAAAGTCGAATCGACGAAGTCGAAGTGGTGCACGCCGGCCTTGATCTTGAGCTCTTCGATCTCGTCGGCGACGAGCTCCGGATCGCGCGTTCTATATCCCCAGCCTTCCACGTTTCGATAGGTGCAGTAGATGCACTTGTACACGCACCCGCGCTTGGTCTGAATCGGAATCGTGGCGCCGTGACGCTGATACCGCGCCAGGTCTATCCAGCGGTGCAGACTCGGACGGGGCAGAGAATCCAGATCCGCATCTTCTCCAGGCGGGGTGAATACAACTGTGCCGTTACGATCGCGCACGAGCCCGGGTAGAGCTTCGATCGGAGCTCCGGAGGACAACGCATCTACCAGTGCGACACTCGCGCGCTCCCCGTCTCCGGCCACCGCGTAATCGACGGCGAGATCGCGAAAAAGTGCTTCGGGCGCAACTCCAAACGCCGCGCCACCAGCGATGACTTTCGCGCCCGGAGCCGCCTGCCGAAGCGCGTGCAGGACGCTCCGCGCTTCGGGGGTGTAGTGACGCAGCGCGATTGCATCGCTGTTGTCGATGTTCCGAACCGAAACGCCTATGATGTCGGGCTTGAAATCCGCCGCGGCGCTCCGAGCGGATGCAACCGGGTCCGACGCGAAACACAGATCGAGAAAACGGACGTGATGTCCCGCCGCGTCGAGGGCGGAAGCAACGCAGGCGAGACCATTCGGCACCACCGGATAAGGCTGTCGCTCGCGATTGGTGCTCACGAGGAGAACCCGCGTTCCGCTTTCTTTACCTTGCTCAGTCCCGCGCTGCATATCCTTCAGTACCTCTTGTGAGCTCGTCCATCACGATAGAAGTAAAGTTACCAGGGCGCCCACGCCCGAGCAGACCGCGTTCACTGCATCGTTGTCGAAACCTCGGATTCCGCCGGTGCGCCGAGTCGGGGTTCCGCAATTGTGCACTGGTCGCTCCGTCGACTTCGCGCATACGTCGCACCAGCGGCGAGTTTGCAGGGTCGCTCCGAGCAGGGAATCTGCCACCGCTCCCGCCAACCCTCCCAGTACCACGGCGGTGAATGGAACGGGCCACAGCGCGAGCGCCGCTCCTGCCGCGATGAACAGCGCACCGCCAATACTCGCGAGTGTCCCGATCATGCTCACGCCGCCGGAAGTGCCGGCGGGAACTCTACGGCCGGAAATGATCGAGACGGGATTGCGGCAAATTAGCGTGCCGATTTCGGTCGCCCAGGTGTCTGCGGCCGACGCCGCCAGAGCTCCAACTCCGACCGCGTACCACGTGCGCGTATGCGACAGCATGTACGCGATCGCCGCCAGCGCATATACGCCGCCATTGGCTAGAACTTGTTTGGCGTCTCGGCGATCGCCCTTCTCGACAACAGGATCAATCAACTTCGCCTTCCTCCTCTCGCCCAGCTTCGAGAGCGCGCTGGCGGAGATGAAGTGCGCGACGAGGAGGATCCCCCAGCTCCCTCCCGCGGCGAGGGCTATAGCGCCGACAACCGTGCCGGCCATCGCGCCGCTCGTCGAAAGAGCGCGCATCCGACGCGCGCCGAATGCGACAACGCCAGCGCCAATCAGGCCGGCAATCACCCGCGCGACCAGTTCCGTCAGCTGCGATTACCTCGTTCCAGAAGCAAATCCTGGGATGTGTGAGCGGTTTACTGCTTGAAGGGGATTAGAGCGGCGGTTAGCTTGCGCTCTCCGCCTACCAACTAAATGACCGGCACGGTAAACGCCATAGTCCCGCTCAGTCTCCTCGAAGCAGTTCGCTCAGTCGACATTCCGGAAGGAGAGGACGTCGACGTCGAATATGTCCAGGAGCATCGCAACAAGCGACTTGGATTGAGCGACACTGTAATCGCGCAGATTCGCCGCTACAAGGACGCGATGAAGCGCAACCAGCCGATTGCCATTCATGAAGCAAGCGGAATTGCGCGTCTCATCGGCCGGCGTCCTGATGCGGAGAGCATCTTCACGCGCGCGGGCAATATCGTGGCGAACAGGATATACCAGCTGATCTCCGCTACCACGCGGCAGATCATCCATCTGCTCCCCGGTTTTCTCGCCCGCCCGCTCGCCTTCCGTCAGGTGAAAAGAGCGGGAGAGAAGTACCTCGGAGCATCGGTGCGACGCGTCGGCGCTTCCATCGTCCTCGGCGTCAAGGAATCGGTGACCTATGAGACGGCGCCTAAGGGCATCGGCTGTCTCTACTACGAATCCGCGCTCCGGGAGATGCTCAAGCTGCTCATCAACGGTGGAGGGATGATCGATCATGTCCACTGCCGCGAGAGAGGCGAGGACATCTGCGAGTGGCGCGCGGAATGGCGCGCCGTCAAGGGATCGCAGTAGCCTGCTCCCATGCTGCAGCCTGAATCCCTGCCCGCCATTCAGTCTGCCCTCGAGCGCGCGGGACTCGATGGCTGGCTCCTCTACGATTTTCACGGGCTGAATCCGGTGGCGGTGGGAATGCTGGAGCTGCCCGGCATGACGACGCGTCGTTTCTTCGTCTACATCCCGCGCACGGGCTCGCCGGTGGCGATCACCCACGCGATCGAGCAGGGTCCGTGGACTGGATGGCCGTCGAAATGGACGAAGGAGAAGTACAGCAGTTGGCGCGTGCTCGAGTCCTTGCTCGGCAATCTGGTCAAGGGAAAGCGCGTCGCGATGGAGTATTCGCCCGGCGATGCCGTCCCCTATCTGGATCGCGTCCCCGCCGGAGTCATCGAGATGGTGCGAAGCGCTGGAGCAACCGTGGTCTCTTCGGCGGAGCTGGTCTCCAGTTTTTACGCCGTGTGGAGCGACGACCAGCGTGCATCGCACGAGCGAGCTGCGCGCGCGGTCTCGATCATAGGGCAGGAAGCCATCCGCCTCGCCGGCGGTCGCGCGGACAGCGCGTCGCCGTTGACCGAATACGCGCTCCAGGGCTGGATCAGGGAGCGGTTCGAGGCCGGAGGCCTCGAGACAGATCACGGGCCGATCGTGGCGATCGGTCCCAACGCCGCCAATCCACACTACGAGCCGACCGCCGAAAACACCGCGACGATCAACCGAGGCGACATCCTTCTCGTCGACTTGTGGGCGCGTGAGAAAAATGGAGTCTTCGCGGATCAGACCTGGATGGGCTCCCTTGGCGCGCCGAGTGAGCGCGACAGCGCGATCTGGCAGGCGGTGAGGGATGCGCGGGATGCCGCTATCTCGCTGTTGCGGGAGCGCATCGAAGGACGTCGGCCTGTTCGAGGTGGAGAAGTGGACGACGCCGCCCGGGCCGTGATAACCAACCGTGGCTACGGTGACAACTTCATCCACCGGACCGGGCACTCAATCGATCCGCGCGATCTCCACGGATCCGGACCGCACATCGACAATCTCGAGACAAGGGAAGAACGGGAATTGATTGCCGGCGTCGGATTTTCTATCGAGCCCGGGATCTATCTCCCTGGAGATGTCGGGATGCGGAGCGAAGTGAACGGCTTCATCGGAGCGGACGGACTGCTCATCACCCCGTCCGATTATCAGAAAGAACTGATGGTCGTTTAGCGGCCGCCGGAGTTCTGAGGATCGATGAAGTCCCAGACCGCCTGATCTTCCAGCCCGAGACGCCATAACGCGAAAATTCTCACTCCGAGTTGTCTCGCATCGCTAACGAGGGTGTCGAGAAGCACGCGGTCGCTGACCCACAGCTCCCATCCTTCGGGCGACGTAGCATGCAGTGTCTCCGATGCGTGATCCCGAACCAGCGCCGTGTTGGTCATCGTGGTGAGGCGCCGCGCGTCGTCGAAGCTGATCACTTCGGTCTCGGCGGCTTTTCGCCAGCGATATCCGTACAAAGGGAACGCCGCCACAATTCTTGCCGCGCCAACCTCCGCCACGCGCGTCCCCAGATTTCGCGCGACCCAGTCGGGCGACGCAAGCGGACCGGGCGGGGAAGCGCTCCAGTGCTGGTCGTACAACATTGCCATGATTAGATCGGCAGACTCGAGGAGAAGCGCCGAGGGATAAGCCGCTGTGTCGCCGGCCGGCACGGCGATTACTACGGTGTGAACTCCGTGTGCCCGGACCGAGTCAGCGACCGCGCGCGTAACCGCCAGCAGCGCGTCGAGATCGCGCGGGGTCATGCCCTCGAAGTCGATTACGACACCTCGATAGGCCGTTGAATCGAT
>DASZZU010000297.1:0-2255 GCA_035544855.1 Gemmatimonadaceae bacterium
TACGTAGGTCAGCAGACCTGGGGCAAAACTCCCGGAGCCAGGGTCGCCGTAACGCGGTACGTCACCAAGCATGTTCGGCAGGTAAGAACGCGCAACGGGAAGCGCACCGTCCGCTACGTCAACAAGCGCGTTCCAGTGCGCGTGATGGTTGCTCCGCGCGCCTCTCGCAACTCGAGCTGCTCGACACAATTCGTGAGCGCGGCTCGAGGTATCGTGGATGCGAACGATGCTATCGCCAAGACCGCGGCCGAAGGATTTGCCAGCGGGACGGTGATTTTTCTCGACATCGAGCGGATGGACGCCGTTCCTCAGGCAATGCGGAACTACTATCAGGCCTGGACCAGGCGAGTGATCGAGGACGGGCGTTTTCGACCCGCCTATTACGCACACAGCTTCAACGCGAATCTCGTTTACAACGATGTGAAGGAGGTGCTGACAGCGGCCGGGATCTCCGCCGACCCGCCCTTCTGGATCTCCAGCGGCCGTGGCTTCGCGGAGGACAAGTATCCATCCGAGGTAGGACACGCGTTCGCGCAGGTGTGGCAGGGACTGCTGGACGTGGTGGAGACCCACAATGGCGTCAGGCTGCCGATCGACGTCAGCGTCGCACAGCTTCCTTCGCCTTCCGAGGATCGCCCCGCGGGAGAATAGCCACGCGCTATTTCACGCGGGTGATGAAGTCCTCGCGATGCGGTGGGCGGAATATCAGATCGATAGCCAGCCAGGTAGTCTTGGCGAAAGGATAACAGAGCACGGCTCCGGCTATCGAAAGCGCGACTCCGCCGTATTGAAGAGCATTCCAGGGCGGATTGGGCCAGGTCACCACCACGACGACGAGAAACACCCCGGCGAGCAGGATCTCGACCGCAATGAGGTTGAGAGTATAAGCGCCGATGAAGTAGTCGGGCTCTCCCCGCTCCAGGAGAATCCCGCAGTTCGGACAGCGCTCTCTCATTTTGAAGAACCCGTAAAAAAGCCCTCCTCGTCCGCAGTTGGGACAGCGGAGGAGCAAGGCTCGCCCCAGCAATCTCCATGGAGATTGGCGGGAGATATCGGGGTGTGACTGGCTCGTCATGCCTGGCCGCCCTCAATGGCCGCGCACGGCGTGCGGCTGGTACGGCTCCTCGAGCGCGCGCACCTGCTCTTCCGAAAGTTCTACGTCTAGCGACTTTACCGCGCTCTCCAGATGCTCGAGCTTCGTCGCACCGACAATCGGCGCCGAGACACCGGGCCGCTTCAGCAGCCAGGCGAGAGCAACTTCGGAAGGCGAGATCCCCAGCTCATTCGCGACTTTTCTAACCGCTTCTATGACGAGCAGATCGGAAGGCGAATCATAGAGATCAACGGCGTAGGTGTCGCTTTCCGCGCGAGTCGTCCCCGATACTGGAGAGGGTGTGGTGCGCGCGAGCCGGCCGCGCGCGAGCGGCGACCATGGGATCACACCGACGCCCTCCTCGATGCACAGCGGAATCATTTCACGCTCTTCCTCGCGGTAGACGAGGTTGTAGTGATTCTGCATGGATATGAATCGCGCCCACCCGCGTTTCTCCGATACGCTCAGCGCGCGAGCCATCTGCCAGGCGTATCCGGAGCTGGCGCCGACGTAGCGCACCTTCCCCTGAGCGACGAGATGATCGAGGGCGCCGAGCGTCTCCTCAATCGGTACCGTGCTCTTGAACCGGTGGATCTGATAAAGATCGATGGTCTCGACGCCGAGTCGGCGCAGACTTGCTTCGCACGCCTGTACGATATGCTTGCGAGAGATTCCACCCATGTTGGGGCCGTCACCCATCGGGAAGTGCACTTTAGTGGCGAGCACGATCTCCTCCATGTTCGCCATCTCACGGAGTGCGCGGCCGGTGACTTCCTCGCTCACGCCCATCGAATACATGTCGGCGGTGTCGAAGAAGTTGATCCCGAGCTCCAGCGCTTTCTTGTAGAACGGGCGCGCGTCTATTTCGTCGAGTACCCACGGCCGCCATTTTGGCGTTCCGTAAGTCATGCAACCGAGACAGATTCTCGAGACTGCCAGTCCGCTCCGGCCCAGCTGCGTGTACTTCATTGCGTAGCTCCGAGACTGCGAGTCGGGGGAACAGGCGAAACGACAAGTGTATCACCTGGTGCGGGCCGGGCGCGCTATTCTCGCCGTGCCTCGCGAAATAGTATATACGCAACCGAGGGCGTCGTCTTTCTGGATACGCCCGTCGTAGAAGTCTGTGGGTACTCATGATGCATACACTCGTCGCGCGCAACAG
>DASZZU010000298.1:0-10088 GCA_035544855.1 Gemmatimonadaceae bacterium
CAGCCAAAAACATCCGGAGATCGGTTCGTGCCCAATATTGCTTCAGCGAAAAAGAACATGCGGAAATCGCGCGCGGCCGCGATCCGAAACCGCGCCCAGAGATCCGCCCTTCGCACCGCGCTCAAGCGCGCGTCCTCAGCAGGAAGCGCAGAGGACAAGCTCGCGGCGGTCAAGCTTCTCGACCGCGCATCACGCAAGGGACTGATCCACAAGAACGCCGCCGCCCGGCACAAGAGTCGGCTCGCGAAGGCCGCGAAGTAAGGCAGCAGCGTAAAATCGAAGAGGCGCCTCTCGGTGCCTCTTTTTTTTTACATCGTTGCCAGCTCTCCACCACACCGCTCGCAGTACCACTCGGTGGGATAGTTCGCGGCGCCGCATTCAGGACACTTGAGTGTCTTGTGCTGCTCCGATCTCAGATCGTGGGAGCCGCCGCTCTTCGGAACCGAAGGCGGCGTTGCAACCGCCGTAGTCGTCTGCGGCGGGGTGCTGCTGCCGCCGCCGGGACGAAGCACGGGAAACTGGTCGAATGGGGAGCGCGCAGGAGCGGCGGTGGGCGACGGCGTCTGTGTTCGCGCAACAACGGGTTGCTCGACGCGAGACGGAGGGTTCAGCGTCGGCGGCTCGGGCACAGCCGGACGCGGCACCACTGGAGAGATCGGCGCGCGGGATCCATCTCCGGCGCTCGCTCGGCCGAATGCCGCAGCCTCGGACTGCTTCTCCTTGACGCTCAGCGCGAAGATTCGGTTCAGCTCGTTCAGCTGTGCATCGACCGCATTCTTTTCCTTCACCAGTCGCGCCAGCTCCTTGTCCCAGGCGCCGCCGATCTCCTTCCACTGCTTGTCGGTGTATTCGCCGACGGCCGCACGCAATTCCGCTTCCTGCCGCGCCTCGCGCTGCTGGGTTTCCTGGCGAGAGACTTCTTCGAGTCTCGCGGTCAGCACGTCGATGTTCTCGCGCAGCTCACCGGCACGCTCGGCCAGTTTGATCGAGACCTCGCGCAGCCGCGTCTGATAATCCGCCTGGACTCGCTGGTATACGGAATCGGAAGTGGCCGCGCGCTTCTCTTGCAGCGCCGCGAGCCACTCCTCGTATCTCTGACGCTCCTTGAGCAACCCGTTGAGCGCGTCCAGCGAAACCGGTTCCCTCTCAGCCATCGTACATCATCCCCTGACTCGATTCATGCTCCCCGACCGCGGGCGGAATTCCCCGATCGAAAGACGACCGACCCCGCCACAATAGTACAAGCGGCTTGCCCAACCAGGGTTATTCCGGCGTAAGGACTGTTCCTTCCTTTGGAGAGGAACTGTGAGGGATCGACCTTCCAGCGCGCGGAAGGATCGAAGACAGTGACGTCTGCCGCTGAACCGCGCTTCAGCGATCCGCCGGGGAGATTGAAGATTCGTGCGGGCGTGCACGACATGCGGTCGACGAGATCGGAAAAGCCGAGGTAGCCTTTCTCTACGAGATTGGTCACGATAACCGCAAGCGCGGTTTCCAGTCCGACGATGCCGTTTGGGGCGTCGGCGAATTCCCGCTCCTTCTCGTCGTAGTGGTGGGGCGCGTGGTCCGTCGCAATGAGATCGATCGTGCCGTCCTTTACCGCTTCCCGCAATGCCTCCACATCATCAGCTGTTCGAAGCGGCGGATTCATCTTGGCGTTCGTGTTGTAGCCGCGCACGCTTTCTTCGGTGAGGGAGAGATGGTGGGGGCAAACCTCCGCTGAGACGTTGATACCGCGCTCCTTCCCCCAGCGGATCAACTCCACCGAGCCCCTCGTGCTCATGTGAGCGAGGTGTACGTGCCCTCCCGTCAGCCGCGCCAGCAGGATGTCGCGGATCACCATTATCTCTTCCGCCTCGGCCGGAACCCCTTTGAGTCCGAGGTGCGCGCTGACGATCCCTTCGTTCATCGCGCCGCCTGCCGCGAGCGTCGGCTCCTCGCAGTGGTCGATCACGGGAATCTTGAATGTGCGCGCGTACTCGAGTGCAGTGCGCATCAACTGCGCGCTGGCGACCGGCTTCCCATCGTCACTCACGGCGATCGCGCCGGCTCCAACCATTTCGCCGAACTCCGCGAGAACCTTTCCCTCCTGCCCGACCGAAATGGCGCCGATCGGGTACACGCGCGCAGCGGCGGCTCGCTGGGCCTGACGTACGATGAATCCCACTGCCGCCTGATTGTCCGTCACCGGATCAGTGTTCGGCATCGCGCACACCGCGGTGAATCCGCCTGCCGCCGCGGCCCGCGCTCCGGTCGCAACCGTCTCTA
Organism: Gemmatimonadaceae bacterium; assembly: GCA_035544855.1. GTDB lineage: Bacteria > Gemmatimonadota > Gemmatimonadetes > Gemmatimonadales > Gemmatimonadaceae > UBA4720. The sequence goes on from DASZZU010000298.1 coordinate 2,269, forward strand.
CATCTTCACGTCCCGGCTCGCGCAGGTGGCAGTGGACGTCGATGAACCCCGGTGAGACGATGAGTCCATCGCAATCGATCGTCTCCGCTTCGTCGGGAGGGTTGATCGTCCTGCCGAAACCCATGATTTCGCCGCCGGAGATGAGAAGGTCCCCGACCTCGTTCACTCCCTGTGATGGATCCACCAGAGTCCCGCCGCGGAGAAGGATCGGTTTCAATCGCGCTCCCCGGGCTCGCGCCCTCGCCCGCTCCCGCCCTTCGCCGCTTCGGCGAGCTCGGGTTTCCCACCCGCGAGCAGGTAGAGAACCGCCATTCTTACCGCGACTCCATTCGTCACCTGATCCAGAATCACACTATGCGGGCCGTCGGCGACGTCGGAATCGATCTCGACTCCGCGATTCATCGGACCCGGGTGCAGAATCAGGATGTCCCGCTTGGCGCGATCGAGCCTCTCGCGCGTGATCCCGAACACCCGGTTGTATTCACGGGCCGAAGGAATGTAGCCGGCTGTCATCCGCTCGAACTGAAGCCTGAGCACGTTGAGCGCCTCTGCCCACTCGATCGCTTCTTCCACCCGATCGAAGATGAGCACGCCGAATTCATCGATCGCATTCGGCAGAAGCGACCGCGGTCCGCATACCGCTACTTCAGCTCCCAGTTTTGTCAGCCCGTAAATGTTGGACCTCGCCACCCGGGAGTGCAGGATGTCGCCGCAGATGCATATGCGGCGGCCTTTGAGATCTCCGAACCGGTCGCGCAGTGTGAGGATGTCGAGCAGACCCTGGGTCGGATGCTCGTGCATTCCGTCCCCGGCGTTGATGACGTTGGAGTGAATTCGTTCCGCCAGGAATTGCGCTGCACCGGAGGCGGAGTGGCGAATGACTACCATGTCGATTCGCATCGCTTCCAGATTGCGCGCTGTGTCTACCAGCGTCTCGCCCTTTGATACGCTCGACCCCGCCGCCGAAACGTTCACGGTATCAGCGGACAGTCTCTTCTCCGCAAACTCGAACGAGATCCGCGTTCGCGTCGAATTTTCGAAGAAGAGATTGACTATCGTGGAGCCACGGAGCGCCGGTACCTTCTTGATCGCGCGCTCGCTGATCTCCTTGAATGGCTCGGCGGTGTCGAGAATGAGTCGAATCTGGTCGCCCGTCAGCGACTCGAGGCCGAGGAGATCCTTGCCGAGTGTCCCCGTCACGCCGCTGACTTGGGCACGATGACGACCTCGGTGCGCTCATCGAGCTCGGCCACCATTACATCCACGCGCTCGTCCTCTCCCACATCGATTTTCTTGCCGACGACGTCCGCGTGGATCGGAAGCTCGCGTCCGCCGCGATCGATCAGCACGGCGAGGGAAATCTTCGCCGGTCGCCCGAAGTCCGCGAGCTCATCGAGTGCCGCGCGCACGGTGCGCCCCGTGTACAGCACGTCGTCGACGATCACGATGTGCTTTCCGGCCAGGTCCCACGGCAGGTAAGTCGGACCCACTACCGGTCGCGGGCCCACGGTCTGCAGATCGTCCCGATAGAGCGTGATGTCGAGCGAGCCCTGCGGCACGGTAACCCCTTCTCCACCTTCGATCATCTTCACGAGCCGGTCCGCGAGCTGAACACCGCGGCGCTGTATTCCAACTATGATGAGATCGTCCGTGCCGCGGTTGAGCTCGACAATTTCCACCGACATGCGCTTCAAGGTGCGCTCGACGGCCCGCGCGTCGAGGACCGTCGTATTCTTCGTAGTCATCGATGCACAAATATGGCGCCGGATGAGGGCTAATTGAAGGCACTGACATGTTGTCCGACTTGATTCGCCTCTTTGGCAAGCGGCGAACGGATGCCCGGATTTCGCATCACCTGGTGCGAGGCATCCCCGTCATCGTCAACAACACCCGACCGGATATCGATACCAGTGACGTGCTGGCGCGCCTCGACCGCACACTCGCGCTCATCGAGCGGTTCGTTCCGCACCACTTCCGCCATCTCAAACGGGACTTCGCGTACATCGTGGTCGAGCGCTTCGCGTGTCGTGGAGCATACTTCCACGAGCAGAAGGCATGTCTGGTGGAGTTGACGTTTTCGGTGAATCCGAGCTTTTCGGATGCCGAGGTGGGAGCAACGATCCTCCACGAGGCGATGCACGCTCGCCTGCACCAGTTCGGGTTCCCACTCGAGATGGAAGACCGCGCCCGTCAGGAGCGGTTCTGCCGCAGAGCAGAGATCGAGTTCGGCCAGTTGGTCCCCGGGGGCGATCGAGTGGTGGAGCGAGCCACATTGACACTGGCTCAATCGGACGAGGATGTCGCGCCTGTGATTGATCCGCGCGTAGCCGCGCGGCGAATCGCAGAGGTCGATCGAGGATTTACTTGATCTCGACGCCGTTTTCCTGTTCGACCATTTTCACGGCTTCGACGTGGTCTGCCTTCTCGCCAAGCATCTCGCGCGCTTCGTGGAACCGTTCCGCGGTCAATGATATGAGAGGCGTTCGGACATCGAGATCCTCCGCCAACACCGCGGCTATTCCGATGTCCTTCTCGAGAAGAGCGAGTCGAAACGTCCGCGGAAAAGCGCGCGTCAGCACTCGCTGCGGGATCAGATTCTCCGAAGTGTTCGATCGCCCGCTCGAGGCATTGATGACTTCGAGCGCAACCTTTGGATCAACTCCCGCCTTGACGAGCACCGCCAGCCCCTCCGCCGCCGACAGAATGTGAACGGCGAGCAACGCGTTGTTCACCGCCTTGAGGGCGTCGCCTGAGCCGACCGGGCCGGCATGGACGATCTTCTTGCCGAACGCCTCCATCACCGGACGCACTCGCTCGAATACTGATTCCTTGCCGCCCCACATCACGGTAAGCGTTCCTGCTTTTGCGGCTGTCGTCCCGCCGCTCACCGGAGCATCGATGAATTCCACTCCCCGCCCACCCAGCTCGGCGGCGATCGAGCGGGATGTGGGCGGGTCGCCCGATGTGCAGTCGATCAACACGGCGCCCCTGCGCAATGATTCGAGCATTCCATTCTCGCCATGGAGCACCGCCTCAACCTCGACCGACGAAGGCAGGCATGTGATGACCACCTGGGCGTCCTTCACGGCTTCGGCCGGGGTTCCGGCGACTCGCGCTTTGTGCTCGCGGACGAAATCCTCCGCCTTGGATGCTGTCCGGTTCCACACCACCAGATCGAAAGGGTCGCGAGCGATATGTGAAGCCATCGGCGCGCCAATGTCGCCGAGTCCGAGGAAAGCGATTTTCATTCTTGGGTGACGTGTCCGGCCTGAGCGTCCGCGCGCGCGCTGTTTCGCGCGTAAACGATCGACGATATGTCCGCGATCAGCCTGCTCGCCTTTGCTCCGTCCTGAATTCCGCGGGTGAGCACTACCAGCACATAGGGGTTCCTTCCCGGTGGGTAAACGATCGCGGCGTCGTGTGAGTGAGCGGTGATCTCGCCCGTTTTGTGCGCGACGCGAACGCCTGAAGGGAGTCCCGCCGGGATTTTTTCGTTGAATTCCTGCGCGAGCAGAATCTGTCGCATCTCGCGCGTAGCCTCAGGCGACGCTGCTCTGCCGTCTTCTATGGCTCTGAGAATCGTCGCGAGGTCTCGAGCGGTGGTCGTATTGATGAGGCCTTTATCGAAGGCTTTGCCATCCTCCACTCCGCGCAGCACTTGAATCCGTTGGGCGCCAAGCAATCGCATCGTGCGGTTCACCTGGTCGGCGCCGACGAGCGCAATCAGAATGTTCGTTGCGAAGTTGCTCGACCGGGTAATCATGAGCCGGAGGAGCGTATCAACGGGCACGCGCGCTCCGACTCTATGGTACAGCGTCGTGTCGCTGTCTGAGTTGGGATCGAGCGCGTATGGAGATCCGTCCACGATGGAAGCGAACTGATTGACGATCATCAGCCGCTGACTCATCCCGAATGAACCGGTAGACGCTCGGCGGAAGAGCTCGATCATCACCGGCACTTTCATCGTGCTCGCCGCGTGAAAACTCGTATCGGCGTTCAGGAACAGCGTGTCGCCCGACCCTAGGTCGATGTAAGCGAGCCCGACTTGCGCGCCCGGCTCCTGCCGAATCCGAGCCTGAACCTTGTCGAGGGTCGAGTCGCGTCTCTGCGCGATGGTCAGCAGCATCGCGGCGGCGAAGAAAATCATCCCTGCACTTCGGCCCAGATACTTTCGTTGTGTCGATCGCGCAGCATAGTCGATCCAACGACGAACGTCACGAGTGCGACGACGATCGGGAATGCCAACCCCGCGTAGATATTTCCCGTGACGGCGACGAGGCTCGTGGCGATGATGGGAAGAAACCCGCCAAACCAGCCGTTGCCGAAGTGATACGGAAGTGAGAGCGACGTGTACCGGATTCTCGCGGGGAACGCCTCCACCAGGAACGCGGCGATAGGGCCATAGACCATAGTCACGAAAACAACCTGGACGAACACGAGAGCGGTCAGCGCAACCGCGTTGACTGGATTCGAATACAGCTTCATCGCATGGTAGATAGGCACATAAAGAAGAGCGGCGAGCAGGTTGCCCGTCATCATTATCTTCTTCCGGCCTATTCTATCGGAGAGGCTGCCGAAGAACACGAAAAGTGGCGCGCCCAGGAGCAATGCGACCGCGACGATGACGTAGGAAGTAACGAGCGGGACTTTGAGCACGGTCTGCAGGAAAAGAAGAGCGTAGAACTGCCCCGTGTACCACACGACCGCCTGCCCCGCTGTCGCACCGAAAAGCACGACGAGAAAGATTTTCCAGCGCGCCCAGGTCCCAAAACTCTCCTGAATCGGAGCGCGCGAGGTTCTGCCCGTTTCCTTGAGAATGCTGAACAACGGCGATTCGCGCAGGCGCATCCTTATGTAGTAGGAGATCCCCACGAGAACGAGCGACAGGACAAACGGGACGCGCCATCCCCAGATCTTGAATGCGTCTTCCCCGACAGCCGCCCGGACGATGAGAATCACCGCGAGCGAGAGGAAGAGTCCGAGAGTCGCGGTCGTCTGAATGAAGCTCGTGTAGAAGCCGCGCCGTCCGTCTGGTGAGTGCTCCGCGACGTAGACAGCGGCGCCACCGTATTCGCCACCGAGCGCGAGCCCCTGCAACAACCGCAGAACCACGAGAACTATCGGAGCGGCGATGCCAATCCTCGCGTAACCCGGAAGGAATCCTATTGCGGCGGTCGATCCCCCCATGATCAGGAGAGTGGCGAGAAAGGCAACCTTTCTCCCGATGAGATCACCTATCCTGCCGAAGACGAGCGCGCCGAACGGGCGCACCGCGAATCCCACGGCAAACGTTGCCAGTGTCTTGAGAAAGCTCGCCGTCGGATTGCCGCCGGGAAAGAATTGCGTCGAAATTATCGCGGCAAGACTTCCGAATATGTAGAAGTCGTACCATTCGATCGTCGTCCCTACCGACGAGGCCGCTATCACCTTCCAGATTCCCTGTGCGTCGTCGAGGGGGTGCGGATTCACGCGCGCGGAGCCTGCGGAAGACGGCATGCCGGATGTCATTCCAAGTTATCCTCGTGATGATTCACGTCGTGTGGTTCAGCGAATCCAGGCGCGCGATTTGTACGAAGACGAAGCAAAAACCTCATATAGCCACGAGCGGAAAGCGCGCAACCGATCTTCCGCGTTCGCACCCGGATAGAGTCCGGACCCGCGCACCGCTGCTGGAATACAAACGACGCGCAGGCCGACCGCCTCGAAAGTAGCACAGGCTCTTCTGGTGTGCATCGGGGACGTCACCACTGCGAGCGTTGACCAATGGTTTGCGCGCGCGATGGCTTCCATTCGGATGGCTTCGGTCCGCGTCGTTACGACCGAATCTACGAAGATCACCCGAGCTGCCGGATTGGCGAGCGTTGCGACATTCTGCAGGTCAGCGGAATCAGACACGAGCTCACCCGTGAAGTCTCTCCGTTCGCGCGAAACCAACATCGCGGGAGCGAGTCCGCGCTTCGCCAGCGCCAAGCCGGTGAGCAAGCGGTCCAGAGTTTCGCTGCGCATCATGCCGTCAGGAGTGAGTCCCATCGCGAGGACGGCCACGGCATCTACGCGAGTCGGGAGCGCATCTCTTCGTATGAGCGGGCGCGCCAGCATCGAAACGACTGGCGTGTATGCAACGGCGATGCAGATCGCTGCGATGATGCCAGCGGGTACCCAGACGAGCGGGCGAAGGCGGGTCGGACCGACCAGAGCGCCAAAGATTGCGGCCGGGACGTAGAGTGCGAGGTCAGGGATTCGCAGCAGCTGCTGCACTCCGAGCGCATGTGCGGCGACGGCGCTCAGCGTCGCTACAATCGCGCCGGCTAGAGCCTTTCGAACCGTCCCGTTGACCGTCTTACGGTTTTTTCGATGGCTGGTGCTGGACCGATTGCGCCGCTGCGATCCGGTCGGCGGCAGTCTTCAATGCTTCCTGAAGCACGACTGATTGTTCGGCCACGACGCGCTGCGTCGTCGTCACCAGTCCCGATGCGACCCGCATCGCGTCGGACCGGATCTGTGGATCAGACGCGATTCGATGCGCGAGCGCCTGGACGGATGCCGCCAGGTCGTCGAGCGATTTCTGCAATTCCGGCGACGGCTTGAATTTGACCGAGTCGTCGACCGGCACGCGAGCCTTGGGCGAAGTGGATGCCTTCCCGGTCGGCTGCTGCGACCGCGCCGCGGACGCTGCCGCCAGTGCGGCGAAAAGAACCAGGAGAAGTGCTAGTCGTTTGATCATTTATAGGACGAAGTTTATCGAGAGCTCACCAACTCTGCACAACCCATACCCCGCAATCGGCGTAAGGCTTTTCCTGGACGGAAGCGCAGCCAATCTTGCCCGCCGAATCGCCATGCCACGATACGTGTTCGAGCTCGGGAACGCAATCAAAAAAGCAACGCGGCTACTGACAAATTCAATTGAGCCTCAATTGACCCAGTCCGCCACGAAAATGTTCGTTTCGTGGGGGTTGGCGTCGTGCCGGTTGGAAGCCCAAACGAGTTTCTTTCCATCCGGGCTGAACATCGGAAAACCATCGAATGTCGGCGCGGTCGTCACCTGCTCGAGTCCCGAGCCATCCGGATTGATCAGAAACAAGTCGAAGTTTCCGAGCTTTGGATCGGTGTGATGATTCGACGCGAAGATGATTCTCTTGCCATCCGGGGTCCACGAAGGCCCGAAGCTCGCCGCGCCGAGACGGGTGATCTGCCGCTGGTTGCTGCCGTCCGCATTCATGATCCACAGGTCCATCTTGTTGGGACGCACGAGCCGCTGCGCGAGAAGATCCTTGTAGCTCGCCAATTCCTTTTCGTTCGTTGGGTGGTACGCCCTATAGACGATTTGCTTTCCGTCGGGTGACCACCACGGGCCGCCGTCGTAGCCGACTTGATGCGTCAGCTGCGTAACGCCGGTTCCATCCACATTCATGACGTAGATATCCAGATCCCCGCCCTTGAGCGACGTGAAAGCGATCTGGGTGCCATCGGGGGACAGCACGCCCTCGGCGGTGTAGACACCGAAGCGCGTCAACCGCCTGCGACGCGAGCCGTCCGGACGTGCCGTGTATATGTCGAATGGGTCGAGCCGCCACACGTAGCCCTTCGAGGCGTCGGGACGCGGCGGACACGCTTTCTCGAGAGCAGCGCTCGACGCGTAGAGAATTCGGCGGTCACCGTCCATGAAGTACCCGCACGTTGTCTTGCCAAGGCCGTCCGATACGCGGCGCACGTGGGATCCGTCGATATTCATCACGTACTGCTGGTCGCACGTACGTCCATCTCGGGCGCTCTGAAAAATGAGACGTCTTCCGTCGTGGCTGAAATACGCTTCGGCGTTC
>DASZZU010000299.1:0-2734 GCA_035544855.1 Gemmatimonadaceae bacterium
GAAAAAGAGGCCAACGCGCGCGTCGTCGTTTTGGCGGCGAGCGCGTGTGAGACCGCACGCCTGCTTCTCAACTCGAAGTCCGCTCGGTTTCCAAACGGACTCGCCAACTCGAGCGGTGTGGTAGGGAAGTACCTCACCGACACGACGGGCACCGACGTTTCGGGATTCGTCCCCAAGATGATGGATCACGTTCCGCACAACGAAGACGGCGTCGGAGGCAATCACATCTACATGCCGTGGTGGGTCGACAACAGGAAACTCGATTTCCCTCGCGGCTACCACATCGAAGTCGGGGGCGGGCTCAACCCGCCGGACTACGGCTTCATGGGCGGAATCCAGGAGTATCCCTCCGGTGGCGGTTATGGCAAATCTCTCAAGAACGATTATCGACGCTACTACGGAGCGAGCGTCTACTTCAGTGGTCGCGGCGAGATGATCCCCAACGACAAGAGTTATTGCGAGCTGGACCCAACCGTAAAGGACAAATACGGAATTCCGGTGCTGCGCTTCCACTGGCAGTGGAGCGACTACGAATACAACCAGGTTCGCCACATGCAGGAGACTTTCCGCGCGCTCATCGACGATATGGGCGGTCAGGTTTTCGACAAGATGCCGGAGCAAACCAAAGGTTATGGCATTGCAACGGGTGGTTCGATAATCCACGAGCTGGGCACGGCGCGGATGGGCACCGACCCGGCCAAATCGGTAGTCGATCCAAATTGTCGTGCACACGATGTGAGGAATCTCTTCGTCGCTGACGGCGGCCCGTTCGTGTCACAGGCGGACAAGAACCCGACCTGGACGATTCTCGCGCTCTCAATGCGGACGAGTGAGTACATCGCGCAGGAACGGAAGCGGGGGGCACTCTAATGTCGAGCGAGAACGAAAAACTCACCAACGCGGCGCCGGAACCCGGAACAGACGATGCGGCGCGAGCAACGAAGGAGATGAACCGTCGTGAGGCCGTCCAACTGCTGGCGGCGCTTCCGTTCGCCGCAGCGCTCAGCATCTCGAATGCGGATCATGAGAAAGCGTGGCGCTTCGTCGAGAATGCCCAGCGGCTCGCGGCCGAGGGAATTGCGTTCGCCCCGAAGTTCTTCACGCCGGCGGAGTTTCGTACCGTTGGCATCCTCGCCGACATGATCATTCCACGCGACGATCGCTCGGGCAGCGCAACCGACGCGGGTGTACCCGAGTTCATGGATTTCATCATGATGGACCGTCCTAACAATCAGACATGGATGCGTCCCGGCCTCGCCTGGATCGACACGCAATCGACGACCAGATTCGGAAAATCTTTTGCCGACGCGAGTGCGTCCCAGCGCGAGCAGATTCTGAACGACATCGCGTGGCCGGCGCGCGCACTGGCGACCATGGCCGACGGGGTCGCCTTCTTCAATCGATTCCGCGATCTTACCTCGTCGGGCTTCTGGTCCAGCCGCGTCGGAGTGAAAGATCTCCGCTACATCGGTAGCACCTTCAATCCGAACTGGAATGGCTGCCCGCCTGAAGCGTTGGCGAAGCTCGGCGTCACCTACGCCAAGTTCGACCCGAAGAACATTCGGCTCACCCCTCGATGACGCACGCTGAACCCGAAGTCTCGCGGACCATGATATGAGTGGCGACCGCCTCGGAATCGGATTCGTCGGCAGTGGGTTCAACGCCCGCTTTCACATCCAGTCGTTTACGTCTGTGCGCGATGCGGATGTGCGCGGCGTCTGGAGCCCCAACGAAAAGAACGCAGCTTCCACCGCGGCGTTGGCGCGCGAGCACGATGTAGGCGAGGCAAGGCCGTACAAATCGATTCGCGACATGGTCGCCGATCCCGCGATCAACGCGCTCTGGCTCTGCGGTCCCAACCAGGCGCGGATCGCGAACATCGAGGAAATCGTCGACGCGATCAAGAGCGGAGCAGGCACGCTCCGTGGTCTGGCCTGCGAAAAGCCTCTGGCGCGAAACGTCGCCGAAGCGAAGAAAGTCGCCGAGCTGGTGCGCGGGGTTGGTCTCAATACCGGGTATCTGGAGAACCAGCTATTTGCGCCGGACATCACGCGCGGCCGTGAGCTAGTCTGGGCGCGCGGCGCAGCGCTCACCGGCCGTCCCTACCTCGCGCGCGCGGCGGAGGAGCACAGCGGTCCACACATGCCGTGGTTCTGGCAGGGGACACTTCAAGGTGGCGGCGTCCTCAACGACATGATGTGTCACTCCGTCGAAGTCGTCCGACACCTCCTCACCAAACCAGGCGCTCCACGCTCGTCGATCAAGCCAGTGCGCATCAGCGCGCATATCGCTTCGCTCAAATGGAGTCGCCCCGAATACGCGAAGCGGCTGTCGCAATCGATGGGAAAGGAAGTCGACTACACAAAGCGTCCTTCGGAAGATTTCGCGCGTGCCACAATCGAGTATGAAGGCGAGTCGGGCGAGACGCTGATCGGAGAAGTCACGACCTCGTGGAGCTTCATCGGCGCGGGGTTGCGACTCTCCGCGGAGTTGCTCGGACCCGAATACTCACTTTCCTGGAATACGCTCGACAGCAGCCTCAAGATGTTCTTCAGCAGGGAAGTACAGGGAAAAGCCGGCGAGGATCTGGTCGAGAAGCAGAACGCGGAAATGGGGCTAATGCCGGTGGTTGCGGAGGAGGCGTCCGTATACGGGTACTCCGCCGAAAACCGTCACATGGCGCGCGCGTTCCTCCGCGGCGAGAAGCCGATGTTGACCTTTGAAGACGGGGTAG
>DASZZU010000300.1:0-14006 GCA_035544855.1 Gemmatimonadaceae bacterium
GCGCCACCCAGACGCGTCATTCGATAATGTCGCTACCAAGGGGCTTATGCAGACAACGGGCGAGAGTAGATCCAAAGGCTTCTTCCGTTCCTCCCCTTCCACCGCTTTCGACCAGTACCTCCAGGACATACAAAAGCTTCCCCTGATCACCGACGCCGAAGAAGAGCGGCGTTTGGCGCGTCGCGCACAGGGAGGCGACGAAAAAGCAGCTGAGCGGTTGGTCACCGCCAATCTTCGGTTCGTCATCTCATACGTAAAGAAGTACCAGGGTCACGGCCTCGACCTCGGTGAGCTAGTCGCCATCGGCAACGAAGGTCTCCTCAAAGCCGTCAGAAAGTTCGATCCGGATCAGGGCGTCAAGTTCATCTCCTACGCCGTGTGGTGGGTCAGACAGGCGGTCCTCAAGGCGCTCGCTGAGCAAACGCGCAGCGTTCGAATTCCGCTCAACCAGAATTCGCAGCTCATCAAGCTTGCCCGTGCCCAGACCGTTCTCTCGCAGGTTCTGAAGCGCGACCCGACCGACAACGAGATCGGCCGGCTGCTGGAAGAGACACCCGACGCTGTCCGTTCAGCCAAGCAGATGTCGGCGACCGAGATTTCGCTCGATGCGCCGATTGACCGCTCCGATCGCGAGGCTTGTACGCTCGGCGAGCGCTTCGCCGGCGTCGATGGCGCGGAGATCGAGGACGTCACCGATTTCCACCTGATGCGCGAGTTCATCGACCGCGTGTTCCGAAAGTACCTGACGCCGCGCGAGCGCAAGATCCTGCACCTCTACTACGGTCTGGAGCAGGGCTCTGACGCGATGACCCTCGAGAAGATCGGCGCGCTGATGGGTGTTACGCGCGAGCGCATCAGACAGATCCGCGAGCGCGCGTTCGAGAAGCTCCGTGAATCGCCTGACGGCTCGGCGCTTGCTGGATTCTGGAACTAGGACCGCGATCGTCGAAGCTCAGCTCCAACAGCCAGATCGAAAGGACGCCGGCGAAAATGAGCCGGCGTCCTTTTTGTATGGAGATACTTCCTCGCCTTCGCGCGCTGGTCTCTCTCCGGTCGGTCAATCCATTCCATGACGGCTGCTCAGCCTGTTCACAGGTCTACTCTCAAAGCTTTCCTCAACGCTGCGTGCGGTAACGCCGAGGCCGCGCGGGAAGCCCTTACTGCCGCCGGGTTCGAGCTCGAGGCGGTTCAGCCCCAGGAGCTGGAGAAACGCCTCAAAGAAGCGATTGGTCAGGGAACCAGGCGGATCGTCGTCGCCGGTGGGGACGGCACCATCGCCACGGCCGCATCGCTGGTCGCCAAGACGAAGACCGAGCTGGCCGTTCTTCCCTGTGGAACTCTCAACCACTTCGCCAAGGGTCACGGCATTCCTACCGATCTCGGGAAGGCGGCGCTCGTGGCCGGCGATGGGCCGGTTGTGGGCGCGGACATCGGTTACGTCAACGACTGCGTGTTTCTGAACACGAGCTCCATTGGAACTTACGTGACGTTCGTTCGTGAGCGCGAAAGACTCGAGAAGCACTTCGGGTATTCGATCGCCAGCGTGATCGCTTTTGCCAGGATGCTGTCGGAGATCCGCACCTTCTCTGTGACCCTCGAGGTTGAGGGAGAAAAGAAGACCTACGGGGCGTCTCTCGTTTTCATCGGAGTTGGTGAGCGCGAGCTCAAACTCCCGATCCTGGGCAATCGGGTAAAGAATGGAAGGCGAGGACTTCACGTGATGATCATACAGGGTCGTAGGCCCGCCCGACTCTTCGCTCTGGCGATCGCGGGAATCACCAAAGGCAGGCAGCAGGCCGAAAAGCTTCCCGAATTCGACGAGTTCCTGGTCGACAGCTGCAGGATCGACCTCACGCGGCCAGCGGCGACCATCGGTCTGGACGGCGAGTTGAAGCGATTCCGAACACCGCTCGATTACCACATTGAGCGTGACGCTCTCCAGCTCGTCGTAGCGCCGCCGGAAGGAGATGAATAGCTAGATTTCACGGATGACCCTGTCGAGCCAGTCGAACGCGTCCGCGGTCGCAGATCGTCTGGCGGAAATAGTGGGCGATCGACACGTCCTGAGTCGCCCGAGCGAGCTGCTGGTATACAACTCCGACGGACTTCCTGGCTACCGGCGGCAGCCGCGGCTAGCGGTTTTCCCCGGCACACGCGACGAGACAATTGCGGTCGTCAGACTCCTCGCCGAGGAAGGCCTGCCATTTGTCCCACGCGGGGCCGGTACCGGACTGTCTGGTGGCGCGCTCGCGGACGACATCATCGTCATCGGACTCCATCGCCTGAAGGAGATAATCTCGCTCGACGTCGAGAATCGTCGCGCGACTGTGGAGCCTGGAGTAGTCAACCTTCGCCTCAACAAATACGTGGCGCCTCACGGGCTGCTGTACGCACCGGATCCTTCGAGCGAAGCCGCGTGCACCATTGGCGGCAACGTGGCCGAGAACGCGGGCGGACCGCACTGCCTCAAGTACGGAGTCACGCTCAATCACGTGCTGGCGATGACCGTTGTTTTGCCCAGCGGAGAAGTCGTCGAGCTGGGGAACAGATTTGGCGAGCGCGACGGTTATGATCTGCGCGGAGCATTCATCGGTTCCGAAGGGTGCTTCGGTGTCGCTCTCGACATCACGGTCAAGCTAACGCAGCGACCGCAGACCGTGCGCACGCTGCTCGCCGACTTCATGTCGGTCGACGAAGCCGCGCGGGTGACCTCGGCCATTATCGCATCCGGTATCGTTCCCGCCGCGCTCGAGTTCATGGATGGTCCTACGATCCGCGTCGTCGAATCTTCGATCTACGCGGCTGGCTATCCAAAGGACGCGGAGGCGATTCTGTTGATCGAGCTCGACGGCCTCGAGGCGGGTGTCAGCGCTGATCTGGAGGTGGTGCGGCAGGTCTGCGTCGAGGGTGGTGCGCGCAACGTGAAGGTCGCGCGCGACGATGTCGAGCGACTGAAGCTGTGGCAGGGACGCAAGAAGGCGTTCGGAGCGATGGGGCGCCTCGCTCCGCATCTCATCGTTCAGGACGCGGTGATTCCGCGCACGCGTCTGTCCGACATCCTCGAGACCATACACGCAATCAGCGCCAAGTACGGAGTGCTCGTCTGCAACGTGTTCCACGCCGGGGATGGCAACCTGCACCCCAACATCGCGTATAGCGCCGACGATCCTGACGAGAGCGAGCGGGTGCACAAGGCCATGACAGAGATCATGCAAGCGTGCATCGACGCCGGTGGAAGCATCACCGGAGAGCACGGAGTCGGTCTCGACAAGATGGGGTACATGGAGTCGATCTTTTCCGAGACTTCGCTCAACGCCATGTGCGAGCTGCGCGGCGTGTTCGACCCAGACCGGCGGGCGAACCCCGGTAAAGTCGTGCCGATTCACTCCTGCAAGGAGTGGAACGCCGTCGCATCGGCTCGCGGGGCTGGCCACGTACACGAGCCGACGCCCCTTTCGGCGGAACCCGCGCGGCCGTCAGCTAGGTGAGCACTGAGGCGGTAGTAGCCGCGGTGCGGGAGAGTGCTACGAGTCGCACGCCTTTGAGAATCGCCGGTCACGCTAGCTGGTTGTCCGCGGGCCGACCAGTGAATGCAGAGAAGGCGCTTTCACTTCGTGACGACTCGGGCGTCGTTGGCTACGTGCCGGGCGACCTCACGCTCACGGTGCGAGCAGGCACCACGCTTGCCGAGATCGAGCGTGTCACGCGCGAGCACGACCAGTGGCTGCCGCTCGATCCGTTCGGGTTCAACGAAGGAACGATCGGTGCGACGATCGCCACGGCGTCGGCCGGTCCGCTCGCAACAAACTTTGGATTGCCGAGAGATCTGCTTCTCGGTCTCGAGTTCGTGAACGGTCGTGGCGAGGTAGTGCGCGCGGGCGGGAAGGTCGTGAAGAACGTTGCCGGCTTCGATCTGTCACGTCTTCTCACCGGTTCATGGGGAACGCTGGGCGTCATTACAGAGGTGACGGTCCGATTGTACGCGCAACCGAGGGTCGACCGGAGCTTCGCCGTGTCGCTCGAGCGCGGGGAGAAATCAACAACCGCGTTCGTGCGGGCCGTGACTGATTCCCCGCTGGCACCGTTCGCACTGGAGCTTATGAACGGTGCCGCTGCCCGCTCACTCGGACTCGGTGATGACCCGGTGTGTTTGGTGCGGTTCGGAGGAAATGCCCCAGTGGTAGAAGTTCAGCTCAAAGCTCTCTCGCAGCTCGCGCGCATCGAGGAAGTGGAGCAATCGACCTGGACGACGTTCCGGGAGATGGACCGTGATGCCGAGAGTGTGATAAGAATCTCTGCGTTGCCCAGTCGTTTGCTCGGTGCCGCGGCGAGCATTCTTGCCGATGCCCAGCCACGAGTGGTGGTTTCAATCAATCTTCGGCGTGGAGTAATGCGTCTCGTGACACGCGGCAACGGAGATCAGAGTCCCGCGAACGATGTTGACGCTGTCCCAGTGAATTTCCAGACTGACGGACAAAGCGCCGGGACCAGTGTGATCTTCGAGAAGCTTCCCGCGGATGTATGGCCTGTCGTCTCTCCGAGCGTGGTCTCCGATCCGTTGTCTCGGGGTATCAAGAGAGTATACGACCCGCACAACATCCTGAACCCCGGCATACTCGGCGATTGAAGTGACCGCAGCTCTACCCGCTGATCCGCTCCCGCACGACCCGATGCCCGGGTGCGCCCTGCCGGGCACTCCGCTCGCAGACGCTTTGCCCGGCATCAACGCGTGTGTGCACTGCGGATTCTGCCTGCAGGCATGTCCGACCTACTTGAACCTCGAGGATGAGAACGACAGTCCTCGCGGGCGGATCTTTCTCATGCGCTCGCTGCTCGAAGGAACCGTCAAGCCGGACGACCCGAGTGTGCAGCAGCACATCGATCAATGTCTCGGGTGCAGGGCGTGCGAACCGGTATGTCCGAGCGGAGTGCCGTACGGGCAGCTTCTGGAGGCAACGCGCGCTACTTTGCGCGAGAGCAGGCCGACTCCTTTCGTTGCGCGACTCATACTCTTTGTCTTCGCGCGACAATGGCTGTTGCGGCCGGCTATGTTCTTTTCGCGCCTTCTCGCCGCCACGCCAATCCCTACGCTTCTCTCCGGGGTGAAGGGCCGCCTCGGCTTCGCGATGGCGATGCTCGCGTCGACTGGCCGCTCCATCGAACGTTCCCCCTACAATGCAGTCGGAAGGGGAGAGCGAGGGCGTGTAGCTACACTCCGCGGCTGCGTAATGGACGGATTGTTCAGCGCCACGAATCGCGCGACTGAGCGCGTACTCAAAGTGAACGGCTACGCGCTGGTCGATGCTCCGGGCCAGCAGTGTTGCGGGGCGTTGCACGCGCACGCCGGAGATCTCGAGAACGCCCGTAAGCTGGCGCGGCGCAACATCGCCGCGTTCGAGAAGTCAGGCGCCGAATTCATTGCGGTAAATGCGGCCGGCTGCGGTGCGACAATGAAAGAGTACGGGCATTTGCTCAAGGATGATCCCGAGTGGCACGAGCGCGCGTCGGCTTTCGGCTCGCGCGTCCGCGATGTGAGTGAGCTGCTCGCCGCCGCGGGCCCTCGTGCCGGTGGTGCGCTTCCGATCCGCGTCACTTACGATGCGCCGTGTCACCTGCAGCACGCGCAGCGCGTGACGCAGGCACCGCTCGCCATGCTTGCGGCGATTCCAGGCCTCGAGCTCGTGCCTCTGCATGATTCGGATCAGTGTTGCGGCAGCGCCGGCATCTACAATCTCATCGAGCCGGCGACTTCCGATGCGGTGCTCGCACCGAAGCTGGCCAACATCCGCGCCACGGGCGCGCCGTGGGTGGCGACTGGAAATCCTGGGTGCCTCATGCAAATCGGCGCGGGCTTGATCCGCGCCGAGATACCTGCGAGATCGATTCATCCGGTGGATCTGCTCGACGCATCATACGCAGCGTTCGGCCAGTAGCGCCCCGCGAGGGCACCGACTTAATTGCAGGTAATGTCGGAAATGAACGAGTATTCCGCGTTGCACAACGGTGCCCTTTTTTTCGACCGGAGCGACCGGACGCGCCTCCGCATCTCCGGATCGAAGGCAGCGGAGCTCGTTACGGGAATGGTGACGAATGATGTCTCGAGTCTCGTCGCCGGCGAGGGTCAGTACGCGGCTGCTCTGACACCCAAAGGGAAGATCGTCGCCGACCTCCGCATCTTCGCTTTAGAGGATGCTCTTCTGATCGATACCTCCGCCGCCGCCGCGTCGGGCTGGAAGGAGATGGTGCGGAAGTACGTCAATCCGCGCGTCGCCCCGTATCACGATGTAACGTCCGAGCTGAGCGACATCGGAGTTTTCGGCCGGTCGTCCTGCTCGATCGTGTCGCGAGCGACTGGTATCGACGACAGAGAGCTGGGCGCGCTCGCGCCGTACAGTCACATCACGGCACCGTTCGGTGATTCAACGATCACCGTAGCCAGAGTTCCGGAAATGGATCTCGATGGATTCGAGATTTTCGTTCCGAGTGAAGCCGTTGGGACACTCAAGACCAAGCTGCACGCGGGCGGAGTCTCGCCAGGGAGCACGGACACCTGGGAGATAGCGCGCGTCGAAAGCGGTCGTCCGCAATGGGGCGCAGACATGGACGACTCGACGCTTCCACAGGAAGCCAATTTCGACGACCTCGGAGCCATCTCATACACGAAGGGCTGCTACATCGGTCAGGAAACGGTGGCGCGCGTTCACTTCCGCGGGCACGTGAATCGTTTTCTCCGCAAGCTTCGCTTCGTCACCCGTCCCCCGCCGCCGACCGGTGCGGAGCTGGTCGATGAGACGGGGAAAGTCATCGGGGACATCCGGAGCGTCGCGCTCTCGCCCCGATTCGGCGGCGTCGCGCTGGGGATGGTGAGGCGCGAGATCCTGCCCGGCACCACGCTGCAAGCGCGATGGTCGGGGGGCGAATGCAGCGTACAAATAGAGCAAAACGAAAAAGGCGCCACTGTTTAGTGGCGCCTTTTTGATCACCGCGAGGAGCTTTATTTCTTCTTCGTGGTGGTCTTCGTGGTCTTGGTCGTGGTCGTCGAGGACGCGGTCGGCGTCGTTGTCGTGCTCGCCGTCGAATCCATCCTCATGGTGGTGTCCATCGCCGCTGGTGCGGGAGCCATTGCGGGTGCGGCGGTATCGGCGGTCGCTGTGTCATCCTTCTTCGAGCATGCGGCAAGTACGAGGACGGCGGCGACGAGGGCCAGGCGCTTCATTTACGATCTCCTTGGGAGGCAACGTGGAATAATTCGCCGGTCCGTGCACGCGATCGCGGTGCCCGTTTTTGGCGCGGCCGAAATTTTATCTCATCTGGAGGCGGTGTCAAGGGCAGCGCCGTCTGGTTGCCCTCTGATGCGTGGGCTAGATTAACTCGTAAGTAGCGGAATTTCCCCGGAGAATCAGTTGTCGGTTTACCCAGAAACATTTGGCGCACTAAAGCGCTCCGCCTTCGGAGCGTCCGAACGAAGAGTGGTGTCGGTTAAGGATGAGCTTCGCGCCAACCTTCTCACTCGTCTGGCGAGCCGGAAGCCGATTTTCAACGGCGTTGTCGGCTACGAAGAGACGGTTATGCCCCAGATCGTCAACGCGCTCCTCAGCCGTCACAACTTCATCCTGCTGGGGCTCCGCGGGCAGGCGAAATCGCGAATTCTCCGCGCTCTCACCACGCTGCTCGATCCTTCGCTTCCGATCATCGCCGGCAGCGAGGTGAACGACAATCCGTTTGCGCCGATCTCCAAGTACGGCAAGAATCTTCTCAAGGAAGCCGGCGACGACACGCCGATTGCGTGGCTCGATCCTGACATGCGCTACGTCGAGAAGCTGGCGACGCCGGACGTCACCGTCGCCGACATCATCGGCGACATGGATCCCATCAAGGCCGCGCGCGGCGGACACATACTCGGCGACGAGCTCACGATGCACTACGGAATGCTCCCGCGCGCAAACCGGGGCATTTTCGCCTTGAACGAGCTCCCGGATCTGGCGGGAAAGGTTCAGGTGAGCCTGTTCAACATCATGCAGGAAGGCGATGTGCAGATCAAAGGATATCCGGTGAGACTTCCACTGGATGTCATGCTCTGCTTCACCGCCAACCCCGAGGATTACACCGCCCGCGGCAAGATCATCACGCCCCTCAAGGACCGCATTGGGAGCGAGGTGACCACGCACTATCCCGAGAGCGTCGAGCTCGGAATGGCAATCACGAATCAGGAAGCGTGGACTGCGCGCGGTGCTGGCAAGGTCCGGGTTCCGGATTTCATCGCCGAAGTCATCGAGCGCGTCGCATTCGAGGCGCGGGGCGACAAGCGCATCGACAAGCGCTCCGGAGTCTCGCAGCGAATGCCGATCAGCGTCCTCGAGAACGTGGTGTCGAACGCCGAGCGCAGGGCGATTCAGACCGGCGAGCGCGACATCGTGCCCCGTATCGCTGACATCTACGCTGCGCTCCCCGCGATCACGGGAAAAATCGAGCTCGAATACGAAGGCGAGCTGGTCGGCGGGCATACCATCGCGAGAGAGCTGATCCGCCGCGCGGCAGACGCGACCTATCAGGACCGCGCCGGCGGAATCAATACCGACGAGATCATCATGTGGTTCGATGTCGGCGGCGCCCTGCAAGTGACCGACGATGTGCCGGTCGATGCAGTCGTCGAAGGCTTCGGCAGCGTTCCGGGTTTGATGCAGGTGGTGAACACCGCCGGCCTGGCGCCGATGGACGATCTGCCGGTTGTGGCTGCTGGCTGCGAGCTGGTGCTCGAGTCTCTGGTTGCAAGGAAGAAAATCGCGCGCTCCGACGCCGGTCAGTACGGGCGCGCGGTCGAAGAAAAACGGCGTCGTCCCTATCAAGACTGAGTAGTGCCGATTCTCACCCTCTCGCGGCTTTATGGGTCGGGAGGCTCGGAGGTCGCCGCACTCACCGCGAAACTGCTTGGGTGGTCCCTCCTCGACAACACGGTGGTGGACGCCGTCGCGACACGCATGGGATTGAGCGTAGCGGAAGTCCGGGATCGCGAGGAGAGAGTGCCATCACTGGTGGAGCGGCTCACTTCAGCGATGGCGATGGGCTCCCAGGAGTGGATGTCGCCGATTGCCGACGCCAAGCGGCCCACCGACGAGCAGCTCATCGAAGTCACTCGTCACATCATAGAGGAAGCGATTGCGCGGGGACCAGTGGTCGTAGTCGGCCGCGGCGCGCAGGAGATGCTCGCCGAGCGCGAGGACGCTCTTCACGTGTTCTGTTACGCGCCGAGGAAAGCTCTGGTCGCGCGCACGATGCAGCGCGAAGGGATGAGGGCCGAAGAAGCCACACACCTGGTCGACAGCACGAACAAGGAGCGTGACCAGTGGGTGCGCCTGCACTGGGAGCGTGACCGCCGAGCGCACGAGAATTACGATCTCAGCGTCAATACAGAGCGGCTGGGGATCGAAGGGTCCGCGCAGCTGATCGTGAGCGCGGCGAGAAGTCGGTTCGCGCTTTCTGCCTGACGACAACGGAAGACTACCTGCCCGGGGCTATCAGCTTTTAGGCTGACGGCTCCGGGCAGGTAGTCTTCCGTTTCCTGTTTTTCATTTTGGATTAGTCGCCCAGATCGTCGACTCGGTGACGAACCCCCGATCCTCGATCTCCAGCATGCTGGCGATCAGCTGAGCGATGTCCTGCGCGTGAAGCTTGGTTGGATTGTCGGGCTTCGCTGGTGAGGATTCTCCCTCTCCGAAGCTGGTAAGCACCTCACTCGGATTCACCTGCATCACGCGGATGTTGTGCTGCCTCAGCTCCGCACGCCAGCATTCGGTCAGCGCGTGCACAGCGAACTTGCTCGAGCAGTACGCGGAGCCATTGGCGAAGCCGCGCTGGCCGGCAGTCGATGAGATGTTGACGATGTTCCCGTAACTGCGACCCACGAAGTGCTTCGCCGATTCGCGCGCCACGAGCATCGCTCCCAGCACGTTGGTCTGCCAGACGCGAAAGAACTCGTCGGCTGTCAGATCGACCAGCGGCGCAAAAGCACCGAAGCCGGCGTTGTTGATGAGCACGTTGTAGTCGGCGTATTCCTTGACGACGGCTCCGATCATCCTCAGCACGTCGTCTTCCTTGCTCACGTCGGCGATGATCGCGAGCGCGTCAATTTCCTTCGCCGCGGATTCGAGCACGTCCTCGTGTCGCGCGCAGATTGCGACACGCGCGCCACGCTGCCGCAGCAGGCGCGCTGTCTCGAATCCAATTCCACAGCTTCCCCCGGTGACAAGCACCGCGGCGTTCTTCAGATCCATTGTTTCTCCTTGGCGCCGATCGCTTCGCGCACGAGCGAGACGAAATCCGCGATGTCAGCTTCGGCTGTGTCGAAAGAGGTGATCAGCCTCGCCTCCGCCGTCGATTCGTTCCAGACATGAAATGGCCAGCGCTCCTGGAGCTTGGGAATTATCTGCCGCGGCAGCGTCACGAATACCTCGTTGGCTTCGACCGCCTGCGTCAGCGCGACTCCCTTTATTCCGGCCAGCTCGCTGGCGAGCAGCTGCGCCATCCCATTCGCATGCTCGGCGCTCCGCTTCCAGAGGCCATTGGTCAGCAGTGCGCTGAATTGCGCGGCGATGAATCGCATCTTCGAGGAAAGCTGCATGCCCTGCATGCGTCGGAACTCGAAATCGTCGGCGAGCACCCGTTTGAAGAACACCACCGCCTCACCGGCGACGAGACCGTTCTTCGTGCCGCCGAATGAAAGCGCGTCGACTCCGGCGTCCTTGGTTATCGCCTTCAGCGGGACATTGAGATAAGCCGCGGCGTTGAAGATCCTGGCGCCGTCCATGTGGAGCAGCAGCGAATTCGCGTGCGCGAAATCGGCGATCACCCGGATTTCCTGGGGCGTGTACACCGTCCCGTATTCGGTTGCCTGGGTAATCGTGATGGCGCGCGGCTGCACGTGATGCTCGTCGCCGATGTGATGCAGATGCTCGCGAATTCCAGGAACAGTGATCTTCCCGTTTGGCGAAGGCACGGTCAACAGCTTGCAGCCAATATGCTTCTCCGCCGCGCCACACTCGGAAGTGTAGGCGTGGGCGGTCTCCGCGCAGATGACGGCCTGGTGTGACCTCACCATGCTCTGAAGGCAAAGCACATTTGCCGCGGTACCGCTGAACACCAGGAATACTTCCGCATCCCCGCCGACCTCGGCGCCGATCCTGGCTACGGCGTCGTGTGTGTACGGGTCGGCCCCGTAGGAGGGGACGTGACCCACGTTCGCGGCTGCCATCGCTTCAAGAACCTCGGGATGCACGCCGGCCCAATTGTCGCTCGCGAACGCGCGTCCCGATTGCTGCTTCTGCGGCATGTGCCTACGATAACGTCTCGCTCACTTCAGCGGCAAGCCGACTGCCATCAGGGCGGCGCCATCGCTGGGTCTAGTGAAAGTCGCGACTGGCGTGGACGAGCTGTTTCACCTCGAGCTCGCTGAACCTGTGGCCGATGACATTCCTCACTCCGCCATCGCGCTCGAACTTTCCCTGCACCACGACAAACGTCGAGAACTTTACGACTTCTGAATACTTCTCGACCATCTTCTTGGAGACGATCACGTTGATGAAGCCGAACTCATCCTCCATGAGCAGGAAGACGGTCCCCTTCGCGCTCTGCGGCTGCTGCCGAATGGTGATGAGCCCCGCCGTGACGATGGACTCTCCTCCATCGAGCTGCTCCAGCTCCCTCGAGTCGAGCGCTCCCGCTGCACGCAGCTTCTCGCGCATGTGCTCCATGGGATGGCCGCTGACGCTTATCCCGACCGAGAAGTAGTCGAGGAAGATCAGCTCGTCGCGCGTGAGCGCTCTGGGGTTGTACGGTGTCTGGCGCGCCGGAGCGAGAGGAAGACTGTCTCCCACCGCGCGCATCGCGACCCACGCCGCGCGGCGGCGGTCCGGCTCCCAGCATCCAAACGCCCCCGCACGGGCGAGCTGCAGCGCATCGGCTCGCTGAAGCGGCGTCCGCTGCACGACATCGTCGATCGACGTGAATCGATCCCAGCCTCTCGCTGTCTTGAGCGCTTCGAGCGATTTCTCGCCCAGCCCGCGGATGTGGCGCCAGCCAATGCGAAGCGCCGGCTTCTCCGGATTTTCGGTGGGCGCGGTCGTGCATTCCCAATCGCCATCCCGTATGCACGGCGGAAGAACCTTGAGCCCGTGCCGTCGCGCATCATGAATGAGAGTCGACGGCGGATAAAAACCCATCGGCCATGAGTTGAGCAGACCCGCGTAGAATTCCGCGGGGTAGTGCGCCTTGAGATATCCCGTAGCGTACGCGATCAGGGCGAAGCTCCACGCGTGCGACTCCGGGAATCCGTAGTTGGCAAAGCTTTTCAGGTCCTCGGCGATCTGAGCCGCGACGGTTTCATCGACTCCCCGCTCCACCATGCGCGCGCGCAGCTGCTCGAGTACGCGATGCAGGCGCTCGACCTTTCGGATGTGCCCCATCGTGCGCCTGAGCTCGTCGGCCTGCGCCGCCGAGTATCCGCCGAGCTTCATGGCGATCGCCATCGTCTGCTCCTGAAAGATCGGGATTCCCTGCGTTCTTTTCAGAATCGGCTCGAGATCGGGATGCGCGTAGGTCACCGGCTCCAGTCCGCGCCGCCGCTTGGTGTATGGATGGACGAACTTCGCCTGGATCGGGCCCGGACGTATGAGCGCCACCTGAACCACGATGTCGTAGAGCCGGTCCGGCTTCGTGTGCAGTACCGATGCGATCTGCGCGCGGCTCTCGATCTGGAAGGTGCCAATCGTCTCGCCGTGCGCGATCAGATTGTATGTCTCGGGATCGTCGGGCGGCAGCTTGTACATCTCGGGCCGCGTTCCGGTGCGAACCTCGATCATGTCGAAGGCGCGTCTTACCAGCGATAGCGCGCCAAGTCCGAGAAAATCGAACTTCGGGACGCCGACGGCATCGAGATCATCCTTGTCGAACTGGAGAATCGTGCGGCCCATGGTCGTGTGCTCCACCGGCATGTAGTCGCCAATTGGAGAGGACGACAGCACGAATCCGCCGACGTGCGTCGCTCGCAGACGAGGCACTCCCTCGAACGCCGCCATCGCCGCGAGAGTTGCCTTGCCCCGAGGATTGTTCAGATCGAGTCCGAACTTGGGAGCGAGAGTCTCCTCTACGTACTTCGCCCCCTCGGCCGGATCGCTCCAATGGATTCTCTTGGAAAGATTGGTCGCCATCTCGACGGGATACCCGAACGCGCGCATCGAATCACGAATCGCATTTGGTCCGCGATAGGTCTGAACGATGCAGGTGATCGCCGCCTTTGCCCGGTTGTATTTGTCGTAGACGTAGTCGAGCACCTCCTCGCGCCGATCGTGCTCGATGTCGACATCTATGTCCGGAGCTTCCGTCTGTCCATCGACCCGGATCTCGGAGAGAAACCGCTCGAACAGAAGCCCGTGCCGCACCGGATCGACAGCGGTGATGGCAAGGCAGTACGCGACCGCGGAGTTCGCCGCGCTGCCGCGCCCCTGGCAAAGGATTCCTTTCTTGCGAGCAAAATCCACCGCGTCCCACATCACGAGGAAGAATCCGGCGAAGCCGAGATTGCCGATGACGCGCAGCTCGTGCTCGAGCTGTGCCATCTGTTTTACATCGATGTCTTGCCATCTTTCGCGCGCGCCGGCGAAGACTCTGTCGCGCAAAAAGGAATCGTCGGTGTGGCCCTCGGGGACGGGGAACCGCGGCAGCGGCGGTCTCACCCACGCGAGGCTGAAGTCGCACTCGGACGCGATTCGCTCGCTCTCCTCCAGGCCCGCTTCGCGTCCCTTCCACCGGTCGGCTATCTCCTCCGGAGAAGCGAGACGCCATTCGCCATTCGGATGCAGCAGTCCCCTGGCGAGCGCCTCATCTATGGTGATGTCGTAGCGCAATGCAGTGAGCACGTCGTGCACGAGCCGGCTGTCGTTGTCGATGTATCGCGGCTCGTGACATATCACCCATGGTACCTTGTGCCGCTCCGCGAGCTCGATCAGCGCCGT
>DASZZU010000301.1:0-3783 GCA_035544855.1 Gemmatimonadaceae bacterium
GCCGCTTTCTGGATTTCATTCCAGCTATTTGACTCGCTTTGCCTTAGCCGGTTTCGTCCGCAAGGTGGGCACACCGGTGATTATTCCATCGTACTCCGTGAGTGGACCACCAATGACCACTCCCTTAGCCGTGACCTCGTACGTCCTGAATTCATGGCTGTGGTCGCTCCCGCGCATCTTGATCACCGCCATCACTCGCCGGAGCTCTCCCTCCATTTCTATGTATCGCTGTATGATGATCTCGTCGGTGATGAACGACACCTTCTCCGTTGTAAAGCGAGCCTCGGAGAATGCCTCGGAGACTTCCGCGGTCGTGAATACCGTGACGCCGCTTGCGGTCAACGCCCCAACCAGGCGGTAGAGCGACTCCCGGAAGTCCGCACGGAAGGTCGGGGCGAGGGCGACCTCGAACCCTGACAGCGAGTCGATGACAACGCGCTTTGCCCCGACACGTTCCACTGCTTCGAGAATCGCCTGGAGGGTCTCATCGACGGAGAGGTCGAGCGGGCGGATATAGATCACCTCCAACTTCCCCGCCTTGATCATCTTCCCGACCTCGGAGTTTCGTGCGTCGGCGCGGGCAAGGTACTCCTCCGGGTACTCTTCGAATACCGCGATCACTCCGGTCTCTCCTTTCGCTAATCCCGCCACCATGAATTGCGTCGCGATTGTCGACTTGCCGCTGCCGGCGGGTCCGGTGAGCATCACCGCATCGCCGGCAATGATCCCGCCGCCCAGCATCTCATCCATCCCCGGCACACCCGTAGAAAGCCGCTCGCGCTTCGGCAGCGCTCGTTTCCACGTCTGCTCCGGGATGCGCGGGTAGATTTGCAGCCCGGCATCCGTGATCCGGATTGTGTGCAATCCAGGCATCTGGGCCCGGCCACGCGTCTTGACCACCTGAAGCCTTCGAACGACGGAATTTCGATCAGTGGCCTGGGAGAGCCAGAGTATACCGTCGGCTACAGTGAAGACGGGATTTCGCTGCTCCTCCTCGGCGTACTCGCCGAGGAGGAAGGAGGTTACTTCCCAGGTGGTCAGGTGAAGGGCGAGACGCTGAACGAATTGGTCGAGGTCGAACGTTGCCCCGTGCTCGGAGCTACCATGCGGCCCGCCGATCGTTCGAAATGAATCGACGACGACAATTCCCGGCTTGGCGCGCTCGGTCTCACTAACGATCCGCTGGAGGACTTCGCCCAAGTCCCGTTCCATGACCTCTGCGGTCAGATTGATGAATTGGATAGCAGATCCGGCCATGTCAGGATCGAAGAAGCTGAACTGCCGCTGGTATCGCAACATCTTGATTGTCGGCTCGCCGAGCACCGTGAAATACAGCGCGGGTCGCTCGACAGTCGCATTCGCGAACATTATCTGGTGCGCCAGCGTTGTCTTCCCCGAGCCCGGTCCGCCTGCAATGAGATTGAATGAGTATTCCGGCAACCCCCCACCGAGCACTGCATCGAGGCCCGGCACTCCGCTGGGAAGACTCCGAATTGCCGGTCGCTCCTCTCCTTTCATGCTTCCTCCCGCCTGCCGTCGGTAGTTGCATCACCGCGTTCGGATGCGGCCAAACTTCGCTCGATCAGTTTCATTGCCATGTCGTCTCCGATGAGTCGGCCGAGAAGCTCGACCAGGTGGGCGAGCATCGACTCGAGGGCCTCGGTGGCCGCGGCGTCTCCGTGCGCCATGATGGTCTCGGCGAGGCCGTCAATGTAGGGCTCCGACTGGGGCCGGAGCTGAATCCTCTCCAATGCTGGGTACTCGGTCCGCGCCTGGGCGAGCGCGCGCGTGAAAAGCGCGTTACTGCCGTCGGAACCAACCCACCGTGAGAGTTCCCGATAGAGATGGTCGCACGCCGCAGCGGCGGCGCGCGCAGCGGTGTCGCCTCCCGCTCGTTCAGACCGGCGGCTGTCGATCAAGCGGTGCGCGATTTGTCGCGCCGGCGGCTGGCTCTGCGCCAGCCTGTCCTTACCCTGCTCGGTCGTATTCATGAAAGCCCGCGCCGAGGACGCGGCGCTCATGGGGGCCATTAACAGAACAGCGGGAAATGGAGAGCATCCGGGATCCGGTTTCAGTCACGCCAGACAATTTATCCCGCAAACATACGACTATTCAACCGTGCGCGCCTGCGCAAGTGGTTTCCCTAGGGCGTGATAGCCACCTTGAGAACCCCGTCGCGCTGATGCGCGAACAGGTCGTAGGCCTCCTCGATCTGGTCGAGCTTGAAGCGATGCGTGACGAGAGGGCGAAGATCGACTTGTGCCTTGGAGGCGAGACTCAGCACGGGCGAATCCTGCCGTGCGTGACGCCTTCACCTCTTAGTTGTTCGCGGGTCATTTTCAAAACGAGAGTTTCAAACTCTGCGCTCGACAAATGTTCGCATACGCATTTCAGACGGCGCATGAGGTCCTTGCGCACGCAATCCTCTCTGCTCTCAAGACCCTTGTTATTGGGAGCGAGCGAGCTGAAGATCGCCTCCCCACCGGCTCGCATCGCCTTCTTTGCAAATAACATCTCGCCTCACATGGCCGCGGAGGCGTCGCCGGAGCGCCGAGGCAGAAGGGTGGGAGCCGGTTGCGGCTGCGCTGCCTCCCTAAATGGGCGCCCGACAGCAAGAACTTACAGAGCAAGGATGCAGCCAGACGAGGCGCGCCATGGAGTTTCCTCAGCCGCCGTCGCGGGATCGCTAATCGGCAACCAACCGCATAAGTTTAATAACAGGTTCATCAAATGATCACGTGCGGGAATTTCCCACCAGCCCGCACTCCCGATCTGCTTCGATTCCGAGGCAGCATCCCGGCGCTACTGGTGACGCCTTCCTCCGCCAAAGCGTCCATGAAAGACTCCTCAATTGGGATTGCCGCGCTGCAAGATGATTTCGTGTCCCAGGACGACGAAGACCTTTTTGCATTCATAAGTACGCTCCGCCTCTCCGTGAAAGCGAAAGTGGCGGAAGAGCAGCAGCACGGGCTGTCACTCCCGGAAATCATCGTCCAGGTGCGTGAAATGGTGCGACTCGCGGAGCGAGACGCTAAGCAGTCGAAGCCTTTTACTCCACATGTGTTCCGGGCGATCTCCAGACAGGCGCTTGCCTGGTGCGTCGAGTCGTATCGGCCGCTCTCCATCACTGCCGGGAACGACTTTTCTGCGCCGCCGAACGGGTCGGATCAATGGTCGTTGCCACCTGTTCTCGCACCCGCCGGATCCTCCGCGAGCCGCATTCCAGCTCAGTCACCGAATAGTCGAGGATTACCATGAATAACTACAAAGGAATTTCCGCGGACGAAAAGCATAGAATCGTCGCCGCTCTGAAAGCGCGCGGTGCGGGAAGTTGCCCGCGTTGCAGCGACAGCCAATGGACGGTGAGTGAGTATTCGAGGATCGAAGTGCAGGCGACGATGGAGCGAAACACAGCTGAAAGAACGACCATCCCCGCCGTCATGATAGTCTGCGAGCACTGCGGCTTCATCGCGCAGCACGCGCTCCAGCCGCTCGGAATTTGGCGGCACACCGCGGACGATCTCATTCACACCGCGTCTCCACTTGCGAAGGTGTCGAGAGCTTGACACTGAAGAGAAAATCATGGCGACGGTAAAAAAGCCGGGCTTTGATCGTCGCACTCCTAACGCTCCTGGTGTGAAGATAGGCGTCGGACACCCCGAGGCTCTGCTGACAACGGGAGCCTTGCAGAGCGCGATTTTCAACAGCGCCAACTTCTCGAGCATCGCCACCGACGCCAAAGGCGTCATCCAGATCTTCAACGTCGGCGCCGAGCGCATGCTG
>DASZZU010000302.1:0-4079 GCA_035544855.1 Gemmatimonadaceae bacterium
GCGCACTGGAACGCGCTTGTTGACGTAGCGGACGGTGCGCTTCCCGTTGCGCGTTCTTACCTGCCGAACATGCTTGGTGACGTACCGCGTTACGGCGACCCTGGCTCCGGGAGTTTTGCCCCAGGTCTGCTGACCTACGTAGATCACGGCCACGCCCCATCCCATGTTGGAAAGCGTTTCTCGCTTACCCTCCCACGTGGAGTCGGTGTGGCAGGGTGCAGTCAAGTAGTATCCCACCCACTTGTATGGTTTGTCAGCAGTCAGCCACGCACGCATCGCATCGTCGCCCGGATAGGCGAATGTGTCGAACCCCAGATGCGGCCCGCTCGACAAATTCTCGGCGATGTTGGCGGACGCTGTCGCAACCGCCTCGCTGATCGAGGGCGTGGGAATCACCGACCCGTTGGAAACGAGCAATCCCGCAGAGAGCAGCGCTAGGATCGATCGCCATTCGACTTTTGGCATCGTGCTCTTCGGGTTGAGGTTCGGGCACGCCCGTGCGTAACTCGCGCGCAAAACAGGCGTCTTTGGTCATACCCCCTCAAGTCAGATCGTTCCTCTGACCTCTGCACCTGTCCGAGAAAGGTGACAATCAGATGTTCTCGGCTAAGGTCGATTGCCTCAAGCTATTGTAGTACATGGGCTTAAGCTATTTTGGCACGCCTGGTACTCCTAATGCCTCTATAGGCCCCAACCTCTTCAGTGGAGTCGCTTTTGAACCTGCGACGCTTGATGGGTCTCTCTGGAGTCCTATCGTATTTGGTGGTACCGGTTGGTCTCGCTGCCCAGGTAGCCGGCGGCGTCGAGTTCTATGGAGCGCTCGACAATTCCTGGCCCGTTACACGGACTCTCGGCGGCCTCTCGCTTAGCGGGGGTACCCCCTACGTCGGGATTCGCGGGAGCGGGGGGCTAGGCATCTCCTCCCTGTCGACCCAAACCGGCTTCAGCCAGAGTCCGTCGAGCCCTGTCTGGGCGACCAATGCGGATCTGCTGCTGGGACCGGTCAATGCCGGCCTCGGTGAGGGATTCATGCCCTACACCTTTGGCGGAATCGGAATGGAAAGCAGCGCACAGCCTACTGGCTTCACCGACGCCATCCGCACGTGGGGTTACGGTGGTGGCCTGCAACTGGCGCTGGGGCGTCTACTCTCCGTCAACGGCGAAGCGCGCTCGCGGCATCTTGCAGCGCCGGCCACTCCAGCCGACTCCCAGTTTGTGCGCGGAATCGAATATCGCGTAGGAATCGGCTTCCATTTTGGCGGTGGTCGCCAACACTCGTCGGTCTATTCGAAGCGAAGACGTGCGGACACCCCGCCTGGCGCCCCGCGACCGTCACGACGGGGCGGCGTTTACTGGCCGGCCAGCACGACCTCTGCGAGCGGAGCAGCTCGCAGAGTAGTGCCGTCCGCTGAGCGCTATATAGGCGTTCCGTATCGCTATGGCGGGACCTCCCCGGAGTCGGGGTTCGATTGTTCCGGGTTCGTTCAATACGTGTACGGCCTACAGGGCGTAGACCTGCCGCGGACTTCGCGGCAAATGGCGGGCGTCGGCATCGCCGTCGAGCCATCGACACGTTCCCTCGCTGTCGGCGACCTCATGCTCTTTGAGCAGGGCGGACGGATAAGCCACGTCGCGATCTATGCGGGAAATGGTCGCTTCATCCACTCATCCTCGAGCGGAAAGGGTGTGCGTTATGACGATCTCGATACGCGCCGGGGGCAGTGGTTCGCGGACCATATGGTTGGGGCTAGACGAGTGGCTGGTGATGGTCGCATATTAGGGAACGCGTTTGCCGGGGGTTCTTCGATCACCTTTGATCGCTTCGACCCGCCCGACAGCGCCCCGCCGCCATCCAGATGACTACTCGCAAAGATCTGCCAGACCCGTTTGACGACATCGAGAAGCCGCATCTTCTCGTAGTGGAATCCATTGGCGATGCGGCTCCTGCCCCGCCGTTGACCGTTCGTCTGGGTGATCCGTGGAGCGATTTCCTCCGAGTCGCTGATCAACGCAGCGACCCGGACGCTCCGCATCGATCAGCCTCGGCGCTGCCTTTTCTCGATGACATGAAGGGCATCCTGCAGTGGGACTAACTGGTCTCCGGCTTTCTGTGTCGTCTGCGGTGGCTAACGCGCACCCCTGACGGATTGTCGTCGTCCGGGAGAGCTGAATCATCCTCAGCCGCCCGAATCCAGCGAAGGACGAGTCCGACGGCATCATCATCCGTCAACCGGTTGCGTACGCGCGCGGGCGTCAGGCCAAACACGCTCACCCAGTGATGCGAGAAAATTCGCGCTGTCTTGTATCCCAGCTTGATCGAGACATCGAGGACCGAATAGCCCGGGTCCCGCAAATAACCAAACCCGCGTAAAACCTTGGCGGCAATCAGCAGGCGCTTTGGTGAGCCGAGATGTGCTGCATCCAGGTTTCGATAAACGCTGACGATGGCGATTCCCTCCATCGCGAGGTCGAGCGCGCTGGTGTAGCGGTGGGGTTGCTGAAACAGGTTCTCGACCGCGACGAAGAGTTGTCTGGGAAGCAGCCTGAGCGAGCCGTCGAGCTCCTCAATCACGCGGTAGGTCAGAGAGTTCCCCTGAACCTGCTCGACCCGTTCCCGGAACCGCTCCGGCGCATCGTCAAACCGGTGCAGGACCACATCCTCGAGTCCAAGCCGGCCGAGCTGGGCAATTGCCTTGAATGCGGGGGCGTGAAGCGTCACGTACGCAATGAGCGGTAGCGACGGATAGCGCTTAAGAAGTCCAGCGACTGCTCCCACGTTCAATGTGCCGTCGGCTGAGGGGTCGAGAACGACCACATTCACCGGCTTTCGACGGATGAAGGAGTCGAGCTCCAGCCACGACGACGCGACCAGTAGCTCCGGCTCGTCAACGAAAACGTGCTTGACGTGCGCCAGAAGTCGGGGGGGTAGGAACGCCGCAATGCCTGAGGCGATTGCGCTCATGATCTATGAAACTGTCGCGCGAAGCTCGTCAGCGCGAGGGGCTAATGATAGGAAAAGTGCTGTTTTTGATAGAAAACAGACATTTTCTGATAAGAAAATGCCATTTCGGCATCGGTTGGGACCCGTACGTTGGGCATGTCAGGTCAACAGCGCCCCCTTTCCTCATCAGGAGATTCCCCATGATCCGCCGCAAACTACTCGTCGCCACCGCCATCATCGCTTCCGTCGTCCTCACCGCTTGCTCGGACATGACGGGTCCGAAGAGCAATGCCACGTGCCCGGTTACCAACGGTTCATCGATCTGCCTAGCGCAGTAGTGAATCGGCTCTGGCTGCCCGTTGCGAGGACGTTACGTGGCAGCCACCGCCGTTTTCCGTAACTCCGAGAGCGCGCGGACTACCGACCCAACCTCTGTGGGCATCCACGCCGGTGGAGGCGTGAAGGTAGTCGTTGCACGGTCGGCTGAGCGCAAACGTGTAAGCGCAGCCTGCGCTTTGAAGGAGACCTGATGAATCTCGTTCGCTTCTGCGAAGGCGACCGCTTCATTGAGCGCTTCTTTCGCGGTCTCGAACTCGCCGAAGCGGCCGAAGCCCTCGCCCAGGAAGAGTAGGTAATGCGCGCGCGTCCACGGGCTAAGCGGAGAGACCGCGAGCTCATGTGCGTAGCAGTCAAAAGCCTCTTTCATTCCGTCGAGACTCGCGAGTTCCATCAAGTTTACCGTGGCCGATCCGCGAGCGAGTTTGCTTTGCGCGGTTGCCGTAAGAATTAAGTGGGCGTCTCGGGCCGCGTCGTGAAACCCGAGTTCGGTGAACATCGCAGCGATGTCTTCGAGGACCAGGTCTCGCTCAGCAGGATTCTTTGTGAGATTCAAGGCTT
The DNA here is from genome assembly GCA_035544855.1 of Gemmatimonadaceae bacterium. Taxonomy (GTDB): domain Bacteria; phylum Gemmatimonadota; class Gemmatimonadetes; order Gemmatimonadales; family Gemmatimonadaceae; genus UBA4720. Next base: position 3,839 of record DASZZU010000302.1, read on the forward strand.
CGTAAGCGAGCTTTACGCCCTCCGCATTGTCGCCCTTCCGCTGCGCCAACGAAGCGCGGCTATGTAGAGCGTAGCCTTGCACCTCAGTGAGTTCCTGATCGCGAGCCTGCACAAGAACATCATCCAGAATTACTTGAGCCTGCGGCAGGTTCCCCTTGGCCATGTAGGTGTTGGCTATACCAACCTGCACGCCTAGCACGCCTGCGCGGTCCCCGAGGGTGTCGGCGACATATGCGGCCTG
>DASZZU010000303.1:0-10462 GCA_035544855.1 Gemmatimonadaceae bacterium
CGAGACGCCCGACTGCGTCCATCTTCTGCGATTGACGGAATTGCTCTTCGAGGTTTCTTCGCTCGGTCAGATCGATGGAAACACGCACGAACCCAAGCACCCGGCCTCTCTCGTCGAGCACGGGCGAAGTCGTGAGCAGAGCGGGGAATGCCTTCCCCGTCTTTCCCTGAACCAGAAATTCCCCCGTCCAGCTTGCGCCCGCCGCCCCGCGCTCGACGATTTCTGCGCCGTGGTCGCGGAGAAATGGCGAGGGAGTCAACTCCTCGATCGTTTTGCCCACCGACTCTTCGGCGGTCCACCCGTAAAGGTTCTCCGCAAACTTGTTCCAGAAGATCACTATTCCTTCCGGATCTGTTGCCACGACCGCCTGCTGCACCGCGTTGAGCAGCTGTGCCTGGAATCTTATCGCGGCTTCTGAGCGCGCTCGCTCCGTCACATCCGTCATGGCCCCGATCATTCGCAGCGGCGTGCCGGTATGGTCGCGGGCGATGTAGCCACGATCCGACACGTTCGCGTACGTGTCGTCCGCTCGCTGATAGCGATACTGATCACTCCAGTTCGTACCGCCGTGCTCCAGCACGCCGTGAAGCCCGGCCATCACGCGCTCCCGGTCTTCCGGATGCAAGTGATCGTACCACCATTGTATCTCGGGGTAGATCTGGTGCTGCTTGTGCCCGAACACCCTCTGAACCGAGTCGTTCCAGACCAGGGCGTTGGTTTTTATATCCCAGTCCCAGATGACGTCGGTCGTCGCTTTCGCTACGAACCGGAGCCGCTCGTCGGTGCTCCTCACGGTGCGCTCCGCCTGGCGCTGCTCGGTTACGTCGACCACGATCGCAACGGCCGCAACCACCTTTCCATCGGCATCAAGTACAGGGACCGAGCTCATACGGATAAATCCGTCAGTGCCGTCTCCCCGTTGAATGCGGATCTCTTCGCCGCGCACTGGCTCCTTGGTAGTTACGGTCCGGGCGAGCGGCCACTCGAGGGCGGAATATGGCGCGCCACTGCTGTGAAACCCGACCCACTCGTGATAACTGTTGAGATCAGGCGCCGGCCTGAATGAGGTTCGGAAAATCTCCGTCATTTGCGCGTTGACCGAAACCAGACGCCCTGACGGCACTTCTGCGACGACCACCCCAACTGGCATCTGCTGCTGTACGGAGTGGGCCAGCGTCCGCTCGGCCACGAGGCGCAACTGGGTGTCGTGCGCCGCTCGCTCGGCGACGCGGCGCTGGATCTCGGACATCACAGCCGATCCCAGAGCCTTCAGAGTATCGATATCGCGGGCGGTCCAGGGTCGTGGCTGGTAGTCCATCGCGCACAACGCGCCGAGCACTTGTCGGTCGTCGTTGACAAGAGGAACGCCGGCATACGCTCTGGCTCTAACCTGGCGTCCACCAGAAAGCGGTTCCTTCTCGGTATCCGGTACAATGAACGCGTCGCCCTTCGCGACGACATCCTGACAAAACGTGGCATTCAGGGGATTCCAGCCGTGCGGCAGCGCTCCGATGGATGAGGCCACGCTCTTGAAGTACTGCCGTTCCGACTCGACCAGCGAAATGACCACTGTGGGAACGTCGAGGATCTGGGCCGCGAGGCGCGTAAAGCCGTCGAAGCGCTCGTCCTCGGGAGTTTCAAGAAGTCCAGTGTTATGGAGAGCCGCGAGCCTGCTCGGGCTTGTTAACGCTTGTGGGTTGGGCAATGACGGCGGACGGAGGGGAGAAAGCGCACCCTATTAGACGAGTGGGTCCGCGCTATGGCCACGCAATTCTTCAGCCCGACCGCATAGCTTTTACGCCGCCCGCGGGGGTCGCGCGGGTCCTCACGAGCGGGAGCACCAACGTGAATACCGAGCCCTTTCCAACCTGGCTCCTCAACGTGATCTCGGCTCCCATTCCGCGAGCCAGGCCTCGGCTGATTGCGAGTCCCAGGCCGGTGCCCTCAGTCGTTCGCGTCAGTCCGCGATCGAGCTGCACGAACGGCTCGAACACCGCCTCGAGCTTGTCGGCGGGGATGCCGGGCCCGTTGTCTTCGACGCTGATCGAGACCGTTTTCTCCTGCGTGGCGCAAGAGACCTTGATGCGCCCGCCCGCCGGCGTGAACTTCACTGCGTTGGAGAGCAGGTTGATCATTACCTGCCGGAGCTTATCCGGATCAGTGCGCGTGAACACGCCGCCCGGAGGCACTTCGCAATCGTACTCGAGCGATTTCGCCGTGGCGAGAGAGCTCACCACTGCGTCAAGATCAACGAGGAGCGCTCGCACCGGCACGTCGATAATCTCGTATTTCACTTCAGTCGCTTCCAGGCGCGTGAAATTCAGGATGTCGTTGATGATGCGGAGGAGATGCTGCTGACCGCGTTTGATGCGCTGAAGATCCGATTTCTGTGAAACGGTGAGAGGTCCGCGCAGCTCCATCTCGAGCAAGTCGACGTAGCCTCCTATTGAATTCAGGGGCGTTCTGAGTTCGTGGCTCATCACCGCCAGAAATTCGGCTTTGGAGCGATTGGCGGAGTCGGCTGCTTCCCAGGCCTTCCTGGCTTCGCTCATGGCGCTGCGCAGCTCCTCGTTCGTCAGAGCGAGCTCGTGAGCCAGTTCCCGCGCTTCCTGGGTCTGATGCTCCAACTGGCGGGCCTGGGTCTGAAGGAGATGATTGCTCTCCTCGAGGGCCGCCATGCGCGCAGCGGATACCTCGCGCTGGCGGGACAATCTCACAGCGCGAATCACCGCGTTTACTTTCGAAAAAGTGAATGGCATGTTCGCGCCCGTAGTCCGGGTTACTCTAAAGACGATTTTTATCACCGCGGGGAGACAGCCGCGGTCCTCAGAGTGGCGGCGGGCCGCGTACGGATGAGCCAATGCAGATTTGTGATATTCCGCCTTCGCTCGCGAGTCGGGGGTGTCATTAGCAATCTCCGGGTAACCCCCCGACGGTGGAGAGTGAGCTTGGGAAGGGATGCACCTTTTTCCTGTCACGCCGGCGGGCAGTCGGCCTGAAAGCGGGGTGGTCACACCGGCGCGCGTCGACTACTGACTCGATGGAGCGTCCGTTGTATCTTGAGGGCCAAGCAAGACCCGGTAGCTCAGTTGGTAGAGCAACGGACTTTTAATCCGTAGGTCGTGGGTTCGAAACCCACCCGGGTCACTCATAGAGTTGTTGGATCGTTGGAAGTTGATGATAAACCAGAGAACGCGCCCGGCATTCCAGGCTATGTTTTTGTGCCGGGCGTGGACCAATCACGGAGGAAGGAATGATGCGATCGCGAAGGAAGCCGGTATCGTCGCAACCCAGTGGTACGCGCACCTCGACGGAGATTCATGGGATTACGTCGCAATCGCTCCAGCAACTACCGATGAGCAGGACAAAAGGAAAGATGCGATCTTCAAACAGCGTGGGCTCCCAACTGGCTTCGCAGCCGGAATCCAGTTCCGACAGTTCATAAACTCGCATACTGACACCAACGCACGTGGTCCGACGACGGCCGCGGATCTCGTTGCCGCGGCGGGCCAACGGTAAACAACCAAAATCCACGGGGCGCTAGGCGCGAAGTGACTGCGTGCGCTATGTGAGTTGACCTCCTCGCTCCGGTTGGCGGACGTGTCAACGAGTCGCGGAGCAAGCGCCTGCGATACTCAGTCGCGCCTGACCCCGTATAACTCGGCACTCGACGATGACCGTAACCCGATCTCTGGAGCCCCGCTATGACACACAAAATTACTCTCGCACTTCTTGTTGCAGCGGCGCTGGGGTGCAGCCCCGCTCGGATCGATCATGATGCCGACCTGCCAGTCCCGAACCGGTTGCTGCGGGTGCCCGCGCAGTACAACACCATTCAGGCGGCGGTCACCGCCGCGAGGGCCGGCGACCGGATTTTGGTGAGGCCGGGCACCTACCTCGGTACGGTGGCAATCACGGGTGAAGAGAGGAACAACCTTCAGATCCTCGCTGATGGCGGTGAGGGACGGGTGATCCTACAGGGAAATCACACGCAACAGACCGGGGGGACGTGCAAGTTTGCGCTGGAACCGGTCTGCCCCGAGCGAGCGGGCTTTTTTCTTCGCGATGTCGCCGGCGTGATAATCCGCGGCTTTACGGTGAGGGACTTCGGCGTGGGCCCGATGTCGGGCATCGGCGAGGGATTCCTCCTGGTGAACGCGCACAGCAATCGGATCGAACAGAACGTGGTGACCAAGACCGACATGATGGGCATCAGCCTGTTCAACTCCTCACAGAATGTGGTGGAGAGGAACACCTTCTATGGCAACGATCCCGACGAGCCGAGTCGGGTGGGCACCGGCTGCGGGGTCCACATTGAGACGAGTGCAGCGCTCTCCGCGGGGGTGGCGGAGCGGAACATCATCCGGCAGAACGTGATTTATGGAAATCCGTTTGCGGCGGTGATGCTTCACCGCGCTGGATCTGGAAATCAGGTCGTGGACAACGAGCTCCGTGACGGGGGCGTCTGGGGAGTCATGAACCGCGCTACAAATGGCACGCTGGTCGAGAAAAACCGCATAATGAATCACACCGGCTTCAAGCTCGCGGGAAAGCCCCGCTCCGTAGGCTACGGAGTCGGGATCGACGTTACCGGCTCCAGTGAGGCCGTGATCAGGAACAACACGCTGCAGAATAACACTGCCTTCGACATCGAGTGGGATGGAACGGGCCACAATACGTTTATCGGCAACCGCTGCACCAAGGCATCGCGCGGCGGTCTCTGCGGATCATGAAGGCCCTGTTCGCATTGCGCTCATCGCGAAGCGGCGCGGACTCGCGCGAAGTGCAGCCGTCGTGCTCGGAAACGTTGGAGACCAGGACGATATGTTGGCGCTGGTAGAAGCCCGGAACGATTCCGATTCAGTGGTGCGCGAGCACGCCGAGTGAGCCTCTGGCGAAAATGGATGCCCACGGTCGTGGACTCGCACCTTAACAGAGGGCACCGAACGCAACCTCATGGAAAAAGACGTGGGGAGTCTGTACAGGACTGCGATCCTATCTTGACCGCGCGCGACGCCGTAATCCCGATTTAGACCCTGCCGGCTGCTCCGGAGACTTATCAAGCGGACGCACTGGACCATTATCAGCACGAACATTTTTGTGGGGATGATTCGGGGTCTCCCCGATGGGTCCGGCTTCGTCCTTGGCGATCTCACTCGGAGTTCGATGACCACTGACCGGATGCGGCTCGTCCTTATTACGTTCGCTGGGATCGCTCATTCGATGGCTCCTGCTAAGCGGTGAGAAAATTGGGTAGCCAGTGGGAATGCGCGCATAACATGTGCCCTGGATTCGGCCCTGCATCCGCGCGACCCATCCCGCGGTCCGCGTGAGGTCGGTAGTTCAACTCTACCCAGGCCCATGAAAGACTAATGCGATCGATTCCGGACCAGGAACACGAGAGTCAGACTAGCACACACCTCATCAACCGGATCGGGCACGTGATTCGCAGACTCAATTACTTCGGCGATCGGCATCCGGCCAACGACAAATCGCTCCGTGACGCGATGCCGTTACGGAAAACCGCTTCAGTATTTTTCCATTGTCGCGAGGGACCCATGAAGGCACGCGAAATTATGACCCCGAGCCCGAAGTGCTGCTCGGCAAACGATTCGGCGAAGGAAGTCGCGCAGATGATGCGAGACCACGATTGCGGTGCCGTTCCTATAGTTGATGAAAACTCCCGCAGTGTGATCGGCATTGTAACCGACCGCGATCTGGCGATCAGGGGACTCGCGGAGGGGAAGGGTGCTGACACGAAGGTGGGAGATCTGATGACTCACAGCCCGTGCTGCTGCAGCGCGGAGGACGATCTGCGCGATGTCGAGCAGCTCATGGCTGACAATCAGGTGCGTCGTGTTCCCATCGTTGATGCGAGCGGCGTTTGCGTAGGGATCGTTTCCCAGGCCGACATTGCCCGTGGGGCGCTGGACGGCGATCGCCTCAGCGAGCGCGAGGTCGCGGTCGTCGTCGAGCGGATCTCGGAGCCGCACCGTCAGGCCTTTGATCGTCGCGTAAGCGGGGAAGTAGAACAGACCTTCTAAGCGGTGGTTGTGGTCGTCGCTGCGAGGTGAGCGGTAAACCAATCGCGCGCAGAGGCGGCCACCTCTTCCAATGCCCCGGCTTCCTCGAAGAGATGGGTCGCCCCCGGAACGATCTCGAGGCGAACATCGGCGCGCATTCTCGCTCGCGCGTGCTCGTTGAGCTCGATCACGAATTCGTCGCGCTCACCGACAAGGAGAAGCGTAGGCGCCTCGACGAGCGGCAGCGCCTCATCCGCGAGGTCGGGGCGCCCACCCCGCGAGACAACGGCACCCACGCGCGCCGGTCGTTTTGTCGCCGCAACGAGGGCAGCGCCCCCACCGGTGCTCGCGCCGAACAGACCCAGCGGAAGGCCGCTCGTGTCTGGTTGATCCGCGAGCCAGTCGATGGCCGCGACAAGCCGGTCCGCGAGCATACCAATATCGAATCGATGATGCCGCGTCACCTCATCAATCCGTTCTTCTTCGGGGGAGAGCAGGTCGAGGAGCAGGGTTCCGAGTTCGGCTTCACGAAGGACGCGCGCCACGAAGCGATTCCTTTGACTGAACCGGCTGCTGCCGCTGCCGTGCGCGAAAAGAATGATGGCCGCCGCTCGATTAGGAACGCCGAGCGTCCCCTGAAGCGTCACACTCGCAGCGGGGACCGAAACCGTTCGTTCAATGCGATCATCGTCGTAGGAATGCATCCGTTCGTCTCCCCGCGGATGGCGCTGGCCCCCTCAGGCCTGGCCCGTCAGTTGATGCTCGTGAGCAGCACGTGCCTGGTCGAGCAGATAGTGGACCTCTTCGTCGGTTGTCTGTGAAAAATCTTCGTACCAGAGTCCTACCGCATAGAACCGCTCCGGAGTCACCGCACAGACGATGTCGTCAGCGATGTCACGGAAGGCTTCACATGTGTCGGGAGAGGCAACCGGAACCGCGACGATGACACGTGCCGGGCCTTCCTGCCTGAGAGCCGCGACGGCCGCGCGCATGGTCGAGCCGGTCGCCAGTCCGTCGTCGACAAGAATGACGGTCTTGCCCGCGAGATCGGGAAATGGTCTATCGCCGCGGTACAGTCGCTCGCGCCTCTCGAGCTCGATCTGCTCGAGGGCGGTAACCCGGCGAATGTCGTCGTCGCTGACTCCGGCGACGCGGATCAGATCCTGATCCAGAAACCGCACACCACCGCTTGCCAGCGCGCCGATGGCGAGCTCCTCGTGCCAGGGAAGCCCGAGTTTGCGGACAACGAACACGTCGAGCGGGACGTCGAGCGCCGTCGCTACCTCGAAAGCCACGGGCACTCCACCGCGCGGGAGCGCGAGCACGATGACGTCCGGTCGGCCGGCGTACTGCTGAAGCTTGGCGGAGAGCTGCTGACCAGCTTCTCTTCGGTTGCGAAAGCGTGGATTCATGACTGCCTCTTGCTGCGCGTGTGATCGAGCCCCGGTTCCCGGCTGGTTATGGTGGATAAGGCAGCAGATGGTGTGCCCAGGTGCGACGAATCCGGAAGAGTCTCGGGGCGGCTTCGCCCTACATCCCGCTCGGGTACGTTTCAGGCACGTCGGCGCCGACTGTGACCGGCATGTGCAGCGGATCGACGGCGTGAGTCTCGTCGATGAACAGGAAAGAATCGTACCGGCGGGGAACGATGGTCGGAACGTAGTTTCCCCATCGCTCGGCCCTGGGATCGTAGACGACGCCGATGGCGCGGTGGTCGGCGGGTTGGTCGAGGCCGGCGATACCCCCGTCTTCAGTGCCATCGAAGATGAACAATCCGTCGTTGCCCTTGAGCGCGCTGTGGAGCACGTCCTCCCAGCTATCCGCGCGTGCCTGGGGCATTCGCATGCGTTGCATCTGCGCCCCCCATTCCAGGCCGGCGACCGCCGTTCCACGCTGCGTCCCGAATCCGATCAGCATCACTCCGTCGCCCTCGCTCGGACCCTCCCCATGTGCTTCCCGTACGAGTTGGCCGACGTTCACCATCCCGTGTCGCGCCATGTCGGTGAATCGCGCGTCGCCCACGTGCGTATTGTGCGCCCACACGATTCCCTTCGATTGCGGCCCGTGATGCGACATTAGTCGATCGAGCGTCTCGACCATGTGATTGTCGCGTACGTTCCACGATGTGGACCCACCGCGGATCATCGCTCGGTAATAGCGTTCCGCGTTCCTTGCGGTGAGAGCGTTCTGCTCGGCGCTGAAATACGCATCGCGTCCGTCGTCAGGATATTCCGATGCTCGCGCCCGGAGCGCGCGAAGCATTGCGACCGTCTCGTCTTCGCATGATGTCGGCACAAGCGCCGTCGCGTGTGCGTATGCCTGCGCATCATCGTAATAGGGGTCGAAGCAGGCGTATGCGCGGCGGGCAGTGCGCGCCGCCACCGGATCGACCCGCTCGAGGTACTCGATCACCGCGGCCATCGATTCCCACAGGGAGTAGACGTCGAGACCGTAGAATCCGACCTGCTGCGTGTCCGGTAACCGGTGATTCTGCGCGCGAAGCCATTCTGTGAGCTCGACGACCTCACGATTCGCCCACATCCACGTGGGCCAACGCGCGAACGCATGTAGAACCTCCTCGGCACTCGAGCCGGCGTCCGCCAGCCATTTCACGTAACGATTGACCCGGTAGCAGTCGGGCCAATCGCCCTCAACGGCGATGAAGCTGAAGCCCTTCTCCCTAATGAGCCGCCTGGAGATCTCCGTTCGCCACGTATAGAACTCCGAAGTGCCATGCGTCGCCTCGCCCAGGAGCACGAAACGCGCGTCGCCAATAGCGTCGAGCAACGGGTCGAGATCGTCCGCAGATCCGAGCGGATGCGCGGCGTTGCGCAATCGCGCAGCCAGCGGTTCGGCGCTGCGGTGTACTGAGCGGTGATGCCATGAACGCGGATCGAGAATCATCGTCTCTTGCCCTTCCTGGCATTGCGTGCCGCGGGCGAGGATTTGGGGACCTCGGGCGGACGATCGCCACCATGGATGTTGATTGTCGGCTCGCCACTCTCACGTCGCGCCTCATCAGATTCCCCGCCCGTCTTTGATTTGCTCTTCGATTTGCCGCGCATTTACTCCCTCTCCATACAAAACCTCTCAAATCGCCGTCTGTGTAACTCGATGGTCTGGAAGCGAAGGCTGCAAGCGACACGCCAGCCGATAAGAAAAGCCGATGTAGGCGCTCTTGAGCGCATTCGGTTCATTGGCTGAAATCAATACATGTGGTCCGTGCCATGCGTCGGTACGAGTTGCCGCAGGAGTAGCAGCGCGTTAATCGCCGAGACTCGGCGCGCACTGAGTCGCAACCAATGGGAGGAAGCGTGCCAGACGCAGAGACAATCGAGCGGGCGAGAGAAGACGCCCGCGAGGGGAAGTCCCCATCGACGCAAGCCGGGGAATTCGTTCGCGAGGAGATGCATCATGTGCGCGAGGGCAAGCACGGTGCGCGATCGACCAAACAGGCAATCGCAATCGGATTGTCCAAAGCGCGGCGCGCAGGCGTGAAACTTCGTGCCCCCAGAAAAGGCGCCGCTTCAGCGCGCACTCGGAAGCAGGCTGCACGGGAGACGGCAAAGGCGAGTCGAGGAGGCAAACGGAAAGTCTCGAGGACGCGCTCCATCGCAGTGAGAGGGGCGTTACGGAGGGAGGGACACTCAGCGGCATCGCGTGGGGCGCTCGCCAGACAGGCGCGTTCGAGCGCAAGGAAGCGCACCGCGGCGCAGAGATCGGCTGCGGCCAGGAAAGCCGTCCGAACGCGCGCACGCCGGGGTTGATTGTTTCGGCCATGCTAGGTCAGCAAGGGCAACCGATTACCTTGTAAGACGCTCAGAGCAGCTACTGCTGTGGAAGGGCGAGTTCCACCGGGTGCGCGCCGAACCACCCGCGACGCGAGGGGCCCGGCTTAGAGACCCTCACCAGCGTCTCATCCACACCCTCAGATAACAACGTTGTCGATCCCACCGGCCGGATGGCAGCGGTAGCACCCAAGTTGAGATTTCTTCGCGGGAATCCGCTGTTTAAGACTTACCTTCGTGGGGGGCTGATCAGAAAATCTGGAGCAGCTTCAGTGTACGCCAGAGGAACAGAAATACAAACCCACCCGGGTCATTTCCTAAGTTGTTGGAACGTAGGGCATTGGTCGCGCGGCCGGAGAAAGCGGCTGCCATCAAATCCCGCCGTCCCGAATGATCTAACGCAATGTCAGACAGTCAGTTCGGTTGTCTGACATTTTCTTTTTGACAGTTGGACTCCCCCATATTACTCCCCCATATCTCGGGGAATTCTTGCACGATGCAGTTAGGATGCGGTGGCCAACTCCGAAGACTTACCCCAGGGCCGTCTACTCCGCGCGGAGCTCTTCGATGGGAAGCCCAGCGTCCTTCCAAGCCTGGGTGCCGCCCTTCACATACGCCACATCTGCAAACCCCATGTCCTTCAATGTTTTG
>DASZZU010000304.1:0-6343 GCA_035544855.1 Gemmatimonadaceae bacterium
AATCGCGAGAGCTTCGAGCATCTGGTGCGTCCGGCGAGATCTACGTCGAGCCACAAGGCGTGGATGCGACTGATACGCGCGCATCTGGAAAGGATCACTCTCCCCGATGGCGTCGTCGGCATCACGATTCGTGTGGAGTCCGTTACCGGAGAGGTCGAGCGTCAGGGAGACATCTTCGATCGCGGCTTCGCTACCGCGCGCGCAGCGGAGGAAACGATCGCGCAGCTGCTGGATGATCAGGGCGCGGTGGTGGTGACGCCCCGCAACACTCAGCACCCTCTGATCGATCGTCGCACCGAGTGGATTAGCCAGGAGCCATCGCAGGCTTCAGCGAGAATCCAGCTCAGGGAGCGGGTGGTGAAAGCGGCCGCCGATCCGCGTCTCACGTTGCAGCTCCTTCCCGAGCCCCGGCGAATCGCGGTGACGACGAAGCGCCGCCGCGATCACCAGCTGCCGGTGCAGTATCGGGACAAGCAGTGGATGCAGATCATCTCCGCCGCGGGGCCCGACCGAGTGTCGGGAGGGCAGTGGAGCGAGCCTTATGCTCGCGAATATTTCCGCTGCGTCACCGACGACGGAATGATGGTGTGGCTGTACCGCGATGCCCGTGAAGGTACTTGGTACCTTCACGGGTGGTGGGATTGAGCGCGAGCTCCTATTTGAGCGTGATCTGTGTGGTTACGCGCAGAGTAGCTTCGCCCGACGGAACTTCAACGGTGAAGAAGTACTTGCCTGCCGGCAGGGGACGGAGCGGCATTTCTGATTGAAATGCTGTGCTTCCCGTCCACACGTAGTCCTGAATCACCGGTTGGCCCGGAAGCAGAGTAAGCTGCGTAAGCACCGTCAAACATCCCCACGCACCACCTGCCGGGAGCACGATCTCTCCAAGCGCGTTTCGTATGGTGGGGACGATCTGACAGGAGTCCCCGAAATGAAGAGTTGCTGCCTCACTGCCTTCATTCACCAGGCTGACGCGAAACGTCACCGGAGAACCGCGTACTACTTCGGCGGATGAACCGGAAACGGTAAGCAGAATGGCGCCGACTCTGGCGCTCGCCGTGGGTGCAACGGCTTCGCTGCACGCTCCCGCCGCGATCACGATTCCAGCTACAGCGGTCCAACGAATCAGATTCATGTCTCCTCCATGAAAGTGTCATACACAATATGTTAAAGGCTGTAGAGCCATACTCAATGACTGCAACATGTACACCCGTACAGAGATGATGAGCTTCGCCCAACGACTAAGGAGAACTGCTCGCCTCATTTCGCTGTGTCTTGCGGGCATTGCCGGATTCTCCAGCTGCGCCTCCGCCAAAGTAGTGAGAGTGGAGATTCTCTCTCGCTCGGATATCAGCGGCACCTTCGGCAGCGCCGGCAGCTACGAGCGAATTACCGGACGAGTGTATTTCGCGTTCGATCCGCGGAATCCCGAGAACAGGCGCATTGTGGATCTCGATCTCGCACCACGCAATTCGAAGGGCGAGGTCGAAGCGTGGAGTGAGTTCGTGATACTGCGCCCGAAGGATTCGACACGCTCGGCCGATCTCGCGGTCATCGACATCGTCAATCGCGGCGGGATGACCACTTTCATTTTCAACCTTGGTCGTAGTGCGTCAGCCCCGCCCGAGTCCGCGGAATTTTATGGCGATGCGCTGTTGATGAAGCGGGGAGTTACCGTCGTCGCGCTCGGCTGGCAGTGGGATGTGCCTCCGTCGCCAGGCGCCCTCCATTTCGGCGCACCACCGGTCGGCTCGGCAACGAGACCGGTCACCGGTCTCGTTCGGAGCGACATCACCATCGACTCCGCGACCAATGCGATTCCGCTCGGCCACAGCCTGGGCGGAGCGATCGGTTATCCGGTCGCCGACGAGAGTGATCGCGCAAATGTGCTCACAGTGCGTGAGGGGCCGTTGGCGCCGCGCGTGGTCGTGCCGCGCAACGAATGGCGGTTCGCTCGCGACAGCGGCGGGAAAATCGTCGCGGACCCGCGCTGGGTCTACATGACAAGCGGTTTCAAGCCGGGAAGAATCTATGAAGTCGTCTACCGAGCGAAGGATCCTGTCGTTGTCGGGGCGGGTCTCGCCGCCGTGCGCGACATGATTTCATACCTCAAGTACGATCCGTCGGCTGTCACGCACGTCCGATACGGAATCGGGTATGGCGTCTCACAGACGGGGAGATTCATCCGCCACTTTCTGTATCAGGGATTCAACACCGACGAGAGCGGACGCGTGGCGTTCGATGGCTTCTTCGTCCACACCGCCGGTGCCGGGCGCGGCAGCTTCAATCATCGATTTGCGCAGCCCTCGCGCGACGCGCAGCCCTACTCGACGTTCTTCTATCCGACCGACGTGTTCCCGTTCACGAGCGTTCCTGCTCGCGATCCTCTCACCGGAAAGCGCGGCGGTCTGCGGGACAATCTGCGCGGCTCTGCCACGACCAAGGTGTTTTACGTCGATGGGGGCCACGAGTACTGGGGAAGAGCGGCGTCGCTCACCCAAACGACCCCTGACGGAACGCGCGATGTCGGCTTCCTGCCTACAGAGCGGCGCTACGTCATCTCCTCGGCGCAGCACTCGAGTCCGACAGGCTGGCCGCTCCCCGAGTCCGCCAGGATTCCCGGCACGAGCGCTTATCGGGGCGATCCGCTCGATCAGCGCCTCGCATTGAGAGCGCTGATGTCAGCGCTGATGGACTGGGTAAAAGCTGGCAAGACTCCGCCGCCTTCGCAGTATCCTACGATCGCCGCAGGGAATCTCGTCCGACCGGGCGATGAACGCTTTCCCGCAATTCCGAATCTTCCCGTCGCACGAATTCCGCACCAGCCATACACGCTGGATTTCGGTCCGCGGTGGTCGCAGGGGATAATTGATTTCGAGCCGCCTAGAACTGGTGCTCCTTATCCCGTGTTTGTTTCGCGCGTCGACTCGATCGGTAACGACCTCGGTGGGATCCGGAGCATCGAGCTGCTTGCGCCGCTCGCGACGTACTATCCGTGGCAGCTCAGAAGCGGAATGTTCGCAGCAAACGATCGGCTCGTCAGCTTCCGGGGGACCTTCATTCCGCTCCCGAGAACGGAGGCCGATCGGAGGGCCACCGGTGATTCACGTCCGAGCATCGAGATGCTGTACGGAAATCGAGCGCGCTTCATGGGCCGCGTCGATTCAGCGATTGCATCGCTGGTTCGTCAGCGATTTCTATTGCCCGAAGACGTGCCCGCGGTGCGTAGCCGTACGGCTGACGCGTGGGAGCGATACGGGACTTAGCCAGTAACGCTCCATTCTCCGCGAGCCTGGCCGCGCCTAAATCGGAGGGAATCCTTCGATCCGGGCGGCCTTCACGATGGCTCTGACTCTGTCTCTGATCGCGTTAGCCGACTTTTCGTCTCCCTTGCCACGCAGCGCTTCGGCCAGAATCGCGCCGGTGAACGCGTAGGTGTAGGGAATTCCGATAGACGCGCGATCGATCCAGTCTCCCTCTTTGATCAGGCTTTCGGGCGCGCGATAGACGTCGTTCCAGAGCGCCTTGGTGCGGTCGACATCGATGAACAAACCGGAGATTCGGGGTGTCGCCGCGCTCTCCGTGAGCGGGTTAGCTACGAGCTTCTGCACGAAACCCTGTGAGATCAGATAGGGCTCCAGCCCCAGGCCTTGTCCGCCGCCAGTCGACACGTAGATTGGCCGCTCCGGAAATGCGTCCTTGATGAGGCGAAGCAGCACGAGCTGGTCTCGCACCAGGTAGCCCGGCTGAATGCTCAGCGTGATATTTCCCTGCCGGAAAATCTGCGGCTGGGCGATCTGTATGTATTCCGGAATCGCGTCGGCTTCGGCGAATGTCATCTTGAGCGGCGGACCGGATGGCTTCTTCCAAACCTGGTTCCTGTAGATCGCCGGACCCTTCGCAGCGTCGTAGGTCGCGATCGGGCGGCGGATCATCTGCCGCACGAACCAATCGGTGTCCAGATAGGTGGTGACTGCGACCGTCACGTCACGCCGGACTCCTTCCACTTCCTGCGCATACCAAAGCGGGAATGTGTCGTTGTCGCCATTCGTGATGACTATCGCATACGGCTCGAGCGAGTTCAGATAGTCGCGCGCCCACTGGTCGGTGAAGTAGTGACCTGCGCGTGACGCGTACTTCCAGTTCGCAAAGAGAGGAATGAGCGCGATGAGAAGTATCGGCGCAGCGAGCATGAATCCGCGGCGTGACGGCCAGGTGGCGACAACGGTCTGTTTTTTCCCACTCTTTCGCTCTTCGACGCGCTGTTCACCGCCGAGCAGGTGGGCGAGCTGCTCCCAGAGAAAGCTGAGGCCGATTGCCGCCCAGACCCCCCATGCCGAGAAGCTCCAGATGTAGAAGTAGTCGCGGTCGCGCACCTCGCGCGCCACGTCTCGCAAGTCGGGATCCTGTGACCAGCCGTACTTGAAGTTGAGATAGTAGATGAGCGCGAGCGTCATCGTGAACATCAGCGGACCGAAATACCAGAACGTCCGTCGGTCGCGCTGCCAGTGCACGTATCCGCCGAGGAGCCCGAGGGCGAGGAAGACAAACGCGATCACGAACTGCCGCCCCTGCATCGTCTCGTGGGAATCGCGGAGCCACTGCCACTTGAAGTAGAACCACCACATTCCCACCTGCGCCGGATAAGGAGCGCCGCGCTCGAGCTTCTTTCCGTACTGCTCACGGTTGATGTTGGCCATCAACCTGTCCTTGGTGAGCTTGGTGAAAGTGCAGCTCGCCTCGAGCTTCGTCTCGCACGCCGTCGGCGCGCCTTCGTTGATTCCAGGGAAGTACGCCGCGCGCACCGGCTCGTAGATGAAGGGCGTCAGCCCGAGCAGCAGAGCGCCGAATGCGGCCAGAATTAACTTCCAGCGCAGCAGAGTCCGCCAGCGAACCGCGAGAATCGCCACGCCAGCCGCGGGGAGCGGAAGAAAACCGGCAGGATGGTTCGAGTATCCGAGCCCGAGCAGAAAAGCGACGAGAATGAGAAGGCGATCGGCGCGGGGAGAATCGGGATTTTCCATCCACTCGATCATCAGCCACGACGTGATCGTGAAGAACAGGAGGGAGACCGTGTACACCTTCTCGTTCACCACCGACTGGTTCCAGACCGTGAACGCGGTTGCGCCGATGAGAGTCGCGAGGCTCGCTACTACCAGCCGCTGCCAGCGCTCGGCGATCCAGCGCGAAACGATTCTCTCGGTGATGAGGAACCAGAAACCCGCCGAGCACGCACTGGCGAGCGCCGCCATAATGTTGATTTTGGCGCCGTACGAGACGGGGAGCGGGAGCATCGCGAACGCATGCCCGAGCAACAGGAAGAAGGGATTGCCGGGCGGGTGGGGAAGACCAAGCACTTTCGTGGCGGCCATGTACTCGCCCGTATCCCACATCGCCACCGACGGAGCGAGCGTCAGCAGATAGAGGATGAATACGAGCGCCGCCGCTATCGCGGCGGGAATATATGAAGGCTTGTAACCGTTCCGATCGGAAAGGGATGCTGTCGTAGCCATTTATTGGATTGAAGTACTGGTGGGACGGGGTGGATGAATTTTAGTCACTCGCGCTCGGTTCTGGGTTTAATGGCTCCGCTCTCGAACAACAGGATTTTTTTCGCCCTTGTTTTCGGTATTTGTTCGGTATAAGCTCAGGCATGGGATTCGTCGAGCTCAGAGCCCACACCGCCTTCTCTTTCGGCGACGGCAGTGTTTCACCCGAGGCGCTTGTCGCTCGTGCAGCATTACTTGGTTACAGCGCCATCGGGATCACCGACACCGCTGATCTTGGTGGAATCGTCCGCTTTGGACTCGAAGCGCGGCGACAGGGTGTGAGACCGATCGTCGGCGCTGAGCTCAACATCGACGGGTGTCCCGCGGCTTTTCTGGCGCGGAGCAAGGAGGGATTCAACAACCTCGCATCACTCGTCACCAGATCACGTGTAGGTGAGCTCTCGACCTGGAAGAAAGGAGACGGAAAGAAATCACGCGGTCGTCCGCGCATCGCGTGGGAGCAGGTAGCGGAGCGGAGCGAGGGACTGCGGATGTTGACTGGTCCGGCATCCGGGCCGGTCGCATCCAGTCTGCGCGCGGGTGATTTCAGAGGGGCGGAGCGCACCCTCTGCCAGTGGCGCGATGTCTTCGGCGACAGGCTCGCGGTCGAGGTACAGCTGCATCACACGGGCGGGCATGAAGCGGCGCTGGCTACGGCGCTGATCGAGCTCGCGGAGCGGCACAAGGTACCATGGGTGATATGTCACGAGCCGCGATACATCGACAACGACAGCCGGCTCGTGCACGACGTGCTCACTGCATTGCGCTACGACATCACCATAGATGAGGCGCTC
>DASZZU010000305.1:0-3453 GCA_035544855.1 Gemmatimonadaceae bacterium
CTGTCCCAACCTTACTTGTGCAAGGTCGGCTTGCGCTATTCGCGAGACGAACACAATAGAACCGGCGGAGGCGATAGTCAGAATGCTGTCACCCTGGTTCACGAGATCGCCCTGACTGGCGCCGCGCGAGACGACGACTCCCCCTCGCGGTGCTCTGAGTTGCGTCACGATGAGATTTTGTTTCGCGAGCACGAGTGCCCGCTCGGCGTCACTGCGTTGAGCTGGGGTTGAGGCACTTCTGAGCATCGCCTCGGCTCCGATGAGCGCCGCCTCACTGGGCTGGTTTACCACCGCCGCGACCACCTGGTTAGCACCCACGCGATCGCCCACCGCGATGCGGAGGAGCGTAAGGATCCCGGTAAACGGCGCACGGATTTTTTGCAGGTCAAGTGCGTCGGTTCTTCCAGGGCCAGTAACGGTAATCGCGATGTTTCCGCGCTCGACCACGGTCATATGTACGGGAGTGGCGGCAAGCGAATCCGCCGTAGTGGTATCGTTCGTCGCTGAGTTGCTTGCCGCACTCGCAGGATCGTTTCCACGCGAACACGCAGAGAAAGCGGCGAGTCCAAGCATGGTACTCGCCGCCCGTATTGCGCGTCGCCCTGGTTTGCTCAAGGAGTTCCCCATCGGATGTAGTTGGCTTCCGCTTGACGGTAGCGAACCACCGCGTCGGTGTACGCCTGGTTCGCGTTGATCCAGGATGTATAGGCGTCCAGCACTTCGAGCGCCGTAGCTGCCCCTCCGGTATACATGCTCTGGGTTTGGAGGTAAGCATCGCGCGCAGTTGGAATATTACGGTTCCACGTTTCGACTTGCTGATACAACCTGGTAAGCTGGGCGGCCGCGAGCTGCGAGGAGAAGCGGACCTGCCGTTTGACGACGATCTCAGAATCGCGGGCTTGCTGCGCCTCGAGACGAGCTCGGTCGAGGCGAGCTCGGAATACGCCACCATCGAAAAACGGCCACGACAATGAGAAAAGCACGGCTCCGCCTAGGCCGCTGCCGCTGTTTGGGCCTGTACCCAAATCGCGTCCGAATACTGGAAGAGCACCCAGGTTGCCAGAGACTTGCAATTGCGGTTTGCGCTGAGACCGCGTCGCCGCGATGGCGGCTTGAGTTGCCGCCGTGTTGGCTTCGGCCGCGCGGACGTCCGGTGTCGCGAGCCAAGGGTTTCCCGCAAAGATTGTGGGAAGGCCCGGGGGCGGTAGGGGTGCGATAGAAAGAGGCACGTCGGGAACCCGTCCCATAAGGTCGTTCAGCTGTAGGCGGGCTTCGTCGAGCGCCCGTTTCGCGTCCGCGAGCGCGGCCTCTTCCGTGCCGAGTCGGACCCGCGTCGTGAGCAAGTCGCTTCCGACGGGCTGCCCCGCCGCTCTCCGTCCCTCCACCTGCGAGAGATAACTCCTCAGTCGCTCGATCCCTTGCTCGCGAAAGGCGATCTCATTTTCAGCTCTCAGGAATTCGCTGAACCAGAGCCTGACACCGAGGTCCACGTCCTTCTCTGCCACGCGAAATCCAGCGCCCGCTCCCTGCAACCGAAAGTTGGCGGCACTAAGGTTGGCTCGTCTCAAGCCTCCATCAAACAGCGTGGCGGCTCCAACAGCTTGCGCCGCTCCTTGCGACGTGGTGTAGGCGAGCGGGCCGCCGGCGTTGACGCTACTCGTGAGCGCGAGATTGGGGGAACGGCTTGCCTTTGCTTCGCGCACTGAGGTCCGGGCGATGTCGACACCGATCGCCGCAACGGGAAGGTGCGCGTTTGCATTGCGTGCTTCGCGGAGCGCCTCCTCAAGTGTTAACGGGGGCTCGGCGTTCCTCGCGTTTGTTGGCTTATTCGGCGATAGAGACTCGGCCTGCCCGCGAGCAAGACTAGGTACGAACAGGAGTCCAACTAACCCGGCATAGAGGCAAGAAAGTAATGGTTTGTGCACTGGACGTATTTTACTTGGGTAACCTTGCGTAGGGATTACTTATCGTACAACGACAACCTCTTGTTGAGGAGCGCCTCCGGTAGTCACGGGCTGCGGCGTGCTTTGTAAGCATCATTCGCGCCCTCACGTCCGTTGAGTCGGCTTCGTCGGGGACGGTACCAGCGGGGCATCGTTCCCGTAATTTTACGTCATGACGACATCGGCAATCGCGCACCCGCCGGCGACTCTGGAGGGGTGGTATGCGCTGCACCAGGTATTTCGAATAAATAGAGAGCGTCTCGAGCCGCGCGAGCTGGACCGGATGCTCAAGGCGGCGACCGCAGAACTCGGCGGTGAGTCAAAGCGCTCCACGGCCTCGACATCGAAGCGCAAGCGCGCAAGCGAGCCCGCCGCCGGGTGGAGCTGCTTCGTCGCGCTCATCGGATCGACGTCGGATCTGATGGTGATTCATTTTCGTGACTCGCTCGACGCCATCGGTGTGGCGCAAGCTGCGTTGGCCCGGACGACGTTGGCGCGAGTTCTCGATCCCGTCTACGCATTCCTCAGTGTCACAGAGGCGGGACTTTACCACATCACCGCCGAGCTCGCCCGCGAGGCAGAAGCGCGCGGTGGAACGGTGGGCGACGAGGCCTATGTGCGGTCACTAAGCGACCGATCGCAAAAGGAGCGCGCGAGCGCACACGTGATGCGCAGGCTCTATCCAGAGCTGCCCGCCGAGATGCCGTACGTCTGCTTCTATCCAATGTCGAAGCGGCGCGACGAGTCGCAAAACTGGTATACGCTTTCGCTCGACGAGCGGAGCCGGCTAATGCAGTCGCACGGCCTTACCGGTCGGCGCTACGCGGGGAAAGTGCAGCAGGTCATCACTGGAGCCATTGGTCTGGATGCCTGGGAGTGGGGAGTGACGCTCTTCGCCAAGGATGCGCTGGATTTCAAGAAGCTCGTCACCGACATGCGCTTCGATGAAGTGAGCGCCAGGTACGCCGAGTTCGGGGACTTCTACGTTGGGAGAATAATCACGTGGAAGTAGTTGGGTTGTAGAGGGTGGGGCGAGCCACTATACTCCCCAGTCTGTTTCGCTCGCGGTAATTCGAGCGGAAACGGGACGTAGCGCAGTCCGGTAGCGCACCTGAATGGGGTTCAGGGGGTCGCGGGTTCAAATCCCGCCGTCCCGATATTGAAGACGCCATTGTCACTTGCGACAGTGGCGTTTTTTATGTTTGCCGCGCGAAGTACCATTTGAGTCTTGCGCTCTCGGCCGCGACAGAGTCGAGGCGGTCAGCTTGCACTACGCCTATACTATCATGAGATGAAGGTCCATGAGATGAAGGTCTGGCGCGCGTGAACGCCGCCGGGCGCAGTATCGAGAGCGCCTGGATCACGAGCAAGAGGCGACGACCGGTCGACGCAGCTGCCGCGCCGGCCCGCAGGGAAATGTGCCGCCCGCCAGCCGGTTGATCCCTATAGCAATCCTACTTGACAACTCGAAACCTCTGCAGTAATAGAGGGTGTCGTCCGAGCCGCTTAC
>DASZZU010000306.1:0-3060 GCA_035544855.1 Gemmatimonadaceae bacterium
TCTGGATTTGCGAGCTCTCCGGTGGCGGCGACGATGTACGACGCCGGCACCACGAGCGACACGTCGAAGTTTCCGTACTCGAGGTAAAACTCCCCCGCGCCGATGTAAGGTTCGTGATTCCAACCGTGGACGTCGTCGTAAACGCACATACGCGGATACCATTGCGCTATCTCGTAGAGCGGACCGTCGTGCCCCATGCGGCCCCCTCCCTGCGCCGGAACGCTGAAGTGCCAAACGGCGTCTATGTCCAGCGAGGCGCCGGAAGCGAGCGGCGTCGCCAAGTCGATTCTCATCGTCGTTCCGTAGATCGTGCGCTTCGCATCGACGCCGGCAATGCGGAGCGACTCGAGGTGCCCTCCGCCGTTGAATCCCTGACAGGAGAAGTCGAAGGTGGCGCCGAGGAAGACGAGCGGGGGCTGGTTGAGCTGGTTGGTGACGCTGTTGGGAGCGCAGAGATTCTGCTCGACGAACAGCCAGAGATAAGGAAGAGCGTCGGGCGAGTGATTGACGTAGTGGATGGTCTCGCGTCCACGGAGCTCGTTGCGCGCGGGGTCGAGCGTCGCGCCGATTTTGTAGTCGACGCGCTGTTGCCAGTATTTTGCGCCGGGTCTGCCGCTGGCGGTTCGAAGGTCGGTCGGCGTCGGGAGGTCGAGGGGGCGAAACGGGGAGGTGTCGGCGACCTGTTGCAGCGAGGATTGCGCGCGCGCGGGCACTATCGGCGCGAAGAGCAAGAGAAAAGCCGCCATGCGAATCGGTACCGGCAGAATCATCACGAAGGCATTCCGGCGAGCACGCCACGCATGTAGGCGAACGATTGCTTCATTCCCGGCATCGGATCGTCGGCGTCAATCTCATACTCCAGGTTGACGTAGCCGCTATATCGGATTGCCTGCAGCCGACGGAATATTTCCGCGATCGGCATGCGTCCCTCGCCGACGATGCACTGACTCTCCATCACCTTCAGATCCCGTAGATCTTTCGCGTGCATGTCGAGGAGGCGCGGGCCGGCGTCGGTGACCGCGCGCACGACGTCGGTCCCGGTGCGCACCGTGTGGCCGATGTCCATGCACAGCCCCAGTCGCGGATCCATCCCCTTCACCGCCTTAAGCACATCGTACGGCGACGGAAAGTTCTCATCCTCGGGGCCGTGGTTGTGGATGGCGACTTTGATGTTGTACTGCTTCGCGAACTTCTCGAGACGCGGCAGAACGGCCGGCTTGCACGTGCCGACGATCAGCGGCATCCCTGCAGCCTTCGCGTAGTCGAAGTACTTGCGCACCCCGTCGTCGGTGTCCGTCTCGAAGGTGATCAGCCCGCCGCCGACAATCTCGAGTCCCGCGGACTCGACTTCCTGTCGCGCCGCTCCGCGGTCGGGTCCATGGCAGCAAGGCGTGGCCTGGCGAGGATTCCGCTGGCGGTGCCCAGCTCGGCGAGGGCAGCGCCAGCGGCGCCGAGGGCAGCGAGCTTTAGAAAGCTGCGGCGTGGCACGTTTTGATCGGACATCGCTCTCGTCACTGGTTCAAGTCAACCGACCACGGGCTTCCACCGCGGGTCGTACTCGCGCGACCAACGCCTGGCCGCTTCCTCGTCATGGAGGATGTGTCCTGTCTTCGGATCGATCGTAAGCTTGCGACCCAGCTGCTGCGAGATCGTCCCGAGGTGGCAAAGCATTCCCGTCTTCGCGCCGTCCTCGATCGGAGCGGAAAGTCTGGTGCCCGTGCGCACCGCGCTCGTGAAGTTGTCAATGTGGAGCTGCGTCAGCCAGTCGTCACCGATCGTGTTCAGGCTGTCACTCTTCGGCGCGGCCGTCACCTGCTTGACGATCTTGCTCTTGAGATCGTAGACGACGTAGCCGTCTCGATCGACGACCACGCTGCCGTTGGTGCCCAGGATCGTCGTACCGCGGGAGCGCTCGTAGAGATTCAGTCCGTTGCAGCTCTGCCCCTGCCAGATGATGCTCTTTCCGCCCTCGAATACGAACGTCGCCTCCTGCGTGTCGGGGAACTGCCAGTCGTCGGCGTAGTGGAAGCGTCCGCCAGTCGAGATCACGCTCGCCGGATAGTCGACGCCGAGTATCCAGCGCCCGACATCGATCTCGTGCGTTCCGTTGTTGCAGATCTCGCCGGTTCCCCAGTTGGTGAACCAGTGCCAGTTGTAGTGGATGATGTTGTCGCGATAAGGCGTGCGCGGTGCGGGGCCCTGCCATAGCTCGTAGTCGAGATTCGCGGGCACCGGAACCACGCGCCCCTTCCCGATTCCAGTGCGCGTATTGGCGTACCAGGCGCGCGCGAGATACGGCGTGCCGATGGCTCCTTCGCGTATCGACTGCAAGACCTCGATGAAGTGCGGACCAGAGCGAGCCTGGGTGCCGAGCTGGACGTGGAGCTTGCCATGCTTGCGCGCGGCCTCGACGATCAGCTCGTCTTCACGCGGATCGTGACCGCTCGGCTTTTCGACGTACACGTGCTTGCCGGCGTCGAGCGCGAGAATCGTGGCCGGAGCGTGCCAATGATCGGGTGTGGCAATGGCGATAGCATCAACGGTTTTGTCCTCGAGCATTCGGCGAAAGTCGATAACAGCCCTGGGTGCCTTTGCCTGGAGCGGCGAGATCTCCGCGAGCGCTTTCGCCAGCACGATGGAGTCGACATCACAGAGGTAGGCAACGGTGGTGTTGGCGCCCCGCGCGAACGCCCGCGCGAGCACCATCCCGCGCCCGTTCAGTCCCATCACGCCGACAACCAGTTTGTCAGCCGGAGATCCCTCGAACGCGAAGAGCGGACCGATGCCGCGCGATGTGACCAGGGCGCCAAGTCCGGCGGCGGATGCTTTCTTCAGAAAATCCCGGCGGTCCAGTGACTCCTTCCGTTTCATGGCGACTCCCGAGCGTTACAAGACGCGAATCTTGATGTTCCTGCGTACCCTGCAGAACACAATCAACCCGGCATTGTCACCGCCCCATGTCCCGGCAACTTCGGTGATCGGCGTCGAGGTCGCAGTTGGGCACCCGAGAACCGCGAGGACTGACAGGATTGCAGTGATCGGCATCATAGCCGAACGCTA
>DASZZU010000307.1:0-4272 GCA_035544855.1 Gemmatimonadaceae bacterium
ACCGTGACGCCGCAGAGCGAAGGCCACCGACTAGTCCGCTCTTGCCGGATTTTCTGTCGGGTCCATATTGGGGGATCGAAACATCTGTGGAACGGCCTCTCCGTTGCTGCAGCGTACGTCCTTTTACGGAGACCGACTTTGTGAAGAATCTCGATTCCCCTCCTCGCCGTGCTCGCAGTAGTTGCTTGCAACGATAGCACTTCCCCAGAGCAGGTAGGCATCCAGCAAATTCGGCAGATCACCGATCCATATCACGATCTCACGGCCGCGACAGCTGCCGGCTATACCGCTTGGTCTCCTGATCCGACTGTCGCTAACTCAACCTGCCCGAGCAGTACTGCGGGAAGCATGGGCTATCACCGTGTCAACGTCGCTCTCCGCGGCGGGGCCGCCAATCCTGCTGCCGGTGACGCTGTGATCGACCTCACCCAACCCGAAATGCTGCTTTACGAAAAGACTTCCACCGGGGCAATTCAGCTCGTTGGCGTCGAGTACATCGTGTTCAAGGCCGCGTGGGAGCGGGATCATGGAGCGGGCGCGGCTCCCCCTGAGATTCTCGGGCATCCACTCCTTGCGAGCAGTCACACCTTCCCCGGTAACGCGGCTCCGATTGATCACTACGAGTTGCATGTCTGGGTTTGGAAGGACAATCCGCTTGGAATGTTTGAGCCGTACAACCCAGCGATAACCTGTTGAAGCAGGAAGGAATCTTGATCCAGCGTTCGTAGCGGTTTGTGCGCTTACGATTTGAGTGAGGCATGCGTGGACCGAAAGGCACATTGGGAACGCGTGTATGCGACGAAGCGGTCGACCGAGATGAGCTGGTACCAACAGCAACCGGCCCGCTCGCTAGAGCTTCTCGCACAGACCGGGCTGGCACCAGACAGCGCGATTATCGACGTAGGCGGCGGCGACTCGACGCTCGTTGACACCCTCGTCGAGCGGCGTCTCGGGCGCGTCACAGTGCTCGACCTTTCCGGGGCCGCGCTCGCGCGGGCACGGGCGCGGCTTGGCTCACGCGCGGGTGAGGTTACTTGGCTCGAGGCTGATGTCACCCGCGCCGAGCTCGGGCCACAGGCGTACGACTTTTGGCACGACCGAGCCGTGTTCCACTTCCTCACAGACGCCGAAGACCGTAGAGCCTACGTCGACCAAGTTCGGCGATCTGTCAAGCCAGGCGGTCACGTACTCGTCGCAACGTTCGCAGAGGATGCCCCCGCGCGATGCAGCGGGTTGCCTGTCGTACGCTACTCGGCAGATTCGCTTCACTCCGAATTCGGCCCGGAGTTTCATATGCTGACAAGTGAGCGCGAGGATCACCGAACACCGTGGGGAACCGCTCAGCCCTTCCTCTATTGCCTCTGTCGAAGGGAATAGCGGGTGCACCAATTTCTCTGAAGCACGCGCTCAATCGCCCCAGCATCAATCGCCGCCAACATCCGAAACGGGACTCTTTACAAATGATCATCTCTTATCACGAGCCACACCGCCGCATCCTTTTCATTTCAGCGGCCGTCGTGTGCATGCTGGGGGCGTGTTCGCCCGCACCAAACACTCCGCCCCAACCACTCGCTCCAGCCGAAATCCGCGTATCAAACACATCCCTCGGCGCGGAGCCTGGAGCGGGCGCGGTGACCAGGACTACGGTTTATGAGAGTCCGCGCACTGTGACGCAGGTGTTGCGTCTTGCTCCTACCGCTCGTATCGCCGAGCATCACCATCCCTTTTTCGATGAGACTTTCCTTGTACAACAGGGACGGGTGACGCTGGTGCTCAACGGAAGACCCTACGACCTTCGCGTGGGAGATTTCGTCGTGATCCCAGCCGGGACTGTCATCACTGGGCGAAACGCAGGGGAAGAAGAGGCTCGCGTTGTCGTGGCGTTCAGCAGTACTGGATCTGCCGGACCGCTCAGCGTCGCCGGATCACCGAGCCACTGAAAGTGACACCGCACCGCCCGGCATTCCCACCCCGCAGCTAATTCGTGATGGACCTGCTGGCTGCCCTCGAGACTACTCTCGGCGACACGTATAGCTTCGAGCGCGAGCTCCATGGCGGCGGGATGAGTCGCGTTTTCGTGGCGATGGACCGGCAGCTCGGTCGCGAGGTCGTTGTGAAGGTCCTGTCTGCGGAAGTCGCCGCTGAGGTGAGCGCCGAGCGATTCCGCAGGGAGATCCAGTTCGCAGCCAGGCTGCAACATCCCCACATAGTGCCCGTTCTCTCTTCGGGTGAAGTAGGCGGCGCGCCTTACTTCACGATGCCTTTTGTGGAAGGCGAATCGTTACGCGCGCGACTCACGAGGGTCGGTGAACTACCTGTCCCTGAGGCGGTGCGGATTCTTCACGAGGTGGCCAGCGCGCTCAGCTACGCGCATAAACACGGGGTCGTTCATCGGGACATCAAGCCCGACAATGTCATGCTCTCTGACGAGTTCGCTCTCGTCACTGACTTCGGCGTTGCGAAGGCATTGAGCGCCTCGACCAGGGCGCCAGGAAATGCCACACTGACCGGCCTTGGAATCACTCTCGGAACGCCCGCCTACATGCCGCCAGAGCAGGCTGCTGCAGATCCGGCGGTTGATCATCGCGCCGATGTCTACTCCTTCGGAGTGATGGCGTACGAGATTCTGACCGGCTCACTTCCGTTCGCCGGACGCTCGACACAGGCAATGCTCGCGGCGCACGCGGTTGAAAAGCCGGAGCCGATAGAGCGAAGGCGCCCTGGAATTCCGCGCCCTCTTGCAGCACTGGTCATGCGATGCCTCGAGAAACGTCCAGCTGACAGACCTCAGAGCGCTGCGGAACTGATTCAGCTTCTCGATGCTCCGGGGATCTACGATAGCGGAGGCGCCGTAGCCGCTATAAGCCGCGGACGAAAACCTCAAATCCTCGCCGGGCTCGCGGCGGCGATCGTGGTCGTCGGCGTTTTAGCATATGCAATGCGGCAGCGCAGTCCAGACGAGCAGGCCCACGGACCGGTCGGCGAGCTAAACTCTGTCGCGGTTTTACCGCTGGTCAATGTTGGGGGAGACGCCAGAGACGAATACTTCAGCGACGGGATGACGGACGAGTTGGCTAATGCGCTGAGCAAGCTTCCGGGGCTGAGGGTAGCGTCCCGCACATCGGCGTACGCGTTCAAAGCGAAGAGAGATGTCGACGTGAGTGAAATAGGCAAAAAGCTCCACGTGCAGGCAGTCCTCGAAGGTTCCGTTCGTCGCTCCGGGAATAGGCTTCGCGTCGGAGCTCAGCTCACTAACGTGAGCGACGGTCTGGCAATATGGTCGGACACCTACGAGCGCCGGACCAGCGACATTTTTGCGGTACAGGATGACATCGCGCGCTCTATCGCCGACGCCTTGAAGCTGAAACTCGGTGGGAGAGCCGCGGAATTGTCATCAAATTCCCGTGGCACCGAGAGCCTGGCTGCCTACGACTCTTATCTGCGCGGCCGGTATTTCTGGAATCGCCGCGGGGCGTCGAATCTTCGCAAGGCACTCGCGTATTTCGAGGAGAGCATCTCCAGGGATTCCGGATTTGCGCGGGCTTACGCAGCGCTCGCCATCACCTACGCGATTCTTCCGGAGTACACGGACGCGCCACCGCCCGATGCGCTTGGCAAGACGCGCTCGGCGGCTCTCCGCGCGCTCGCATTAGATAGCACACTTGCGGAGGCGCACACAGCTCTTGGACTCGCCTCCGTACATGCGTGGAATTTTCAGGCGGGAGACGCCGAGTATCGGAAGGCAATCGCGCTCGATCCCCGATACCCGACAGCTCACCAATGGTATGGCGAGCTGCTTTATCACACAGGCCGCATCGATTCGAGCCTGGTGGAGATCCGGCGAGCTGTGGCGCTCGACCCGTTAGCCCCCATTTTGCCGGTTGCACTCGGCTACGCTCTGACCCTGACTGGGCGTTACGACGAAGCAATCGCCGAATTCTCGAAGGCTGATGAAATCGCGCCCGGCTTGGGACTCACCCGAGAGGTGATTGCCGATGCGCACTTGAAAAGTGGCCAACCGCAAAAGGCAGTCGAAGAAATGGAAGCTGCCGCGCGACTGGACAGTGAGACACTACTCACCAAAGGCAAGCTGTGTCATGCCTACGGGGTCGCTGGCCGGCGAGAGGATGCAGAGAAGCTGTTGAAGGAAATAGAAGCACGCGCGAGCAAGGAACGCGTGTCTTCGGTGACAGTGGCCATCTGCCAGCTCGGTCTTGGCAATCGCTCAGCCGCGCTCGATGCAATGGAGGCTGGAGTGAGAAACCACGAGAT
>DASZZU010000308.1:0-12776 GCA_035544855.1 Gemmatimonadaceae bacterium
CAGGCGCGACCTTGACTGATTCAAACTTCGCCGGAACGATCTTATCCGGGGCGGCCATCACGCTAACCGGCGGCATGTTCCACGGGAACGCCTATGCGAAGGCCGACGTGTCGATCACGGGCACCAACTTCTCGGTGGTCATGACAGGCGGGGACCCGTGCAACGTGACCTGGTGGACCGCCGAAGCCGCGACCATCAAGGATACCGACGCGGGAGCTCTCCACCCCTTCGTGGGAACGATTCTCGCTGGTACTGAAATCACCACCACCGGTGCCGCCACCGATCCCCTCAGCTTTACCGGTGATGCCTTCGCGAAAATCGCAGTGACGATGACGGACACCCACCTCGTCGGCTGCGAGGGTGGGAAGGGCAAGGGCAAGGACAAGGAAAAGTGCAACCAGGGCGTGGGCAACGGACCCGAGGGCTGCGATCCAGGCAACTCGAACCACCGCCACGGGTCGAACGACGAGAACGGCGGGACCCCCGGCGACCCAGGCCGCAAAGGCGGTCACTAAAGCCGGTTCGCGAACCGTGAGGCGGAGGGGCGCCGTCTGGCCCTCTCCGCCCGAACTCGCTGTCTGATATTGCGTTCTTGCGACGGGCCGGCCTTCGGGTCGGCCCGTTTTGCGTTGGGGGGTGAGGAAAATCATGCGACTTTGTGACTTAGCGCGGCCCTTCCCTTGCAACCATAGCAGTAGGCCCCCGATTATCGACGAGGGGCTCCCATCCAGGCAATCGCAGGGAGTAGCTATGATCAGAAAGAACACCTTAAAGGGAATCGCGCTCGCATGTGCTCTCGCAGTAGGCTCGGCGTGCGCAGGCGTCAAGAAGACCACCACTGACCTAAATCCTTCAGTCAACCGTCCGGCAACGTGCGCTGCCGCAATCGCGGTCTACAACAGCCGAGCTGATGTGCCCTACGACTACTACGAGCTCGCCTGGATCCAGGCTTCCGGCAACTCGGTCTGGACCACGGACAATCAGCTGCAGACCCAGATTCGCAACGGTGCGGCGAAAGTCGGCGCCAATGCGGTAATCGTAAACCCCATTACGCAGTCGAAGTCGACAGTCAAAGTCCTCGGTGAAGTGATCGGCACCAACTCCGCGACACAGAAGGCGAGCGCACTCGCCATCTACATGCCGCGCGACGCCGCGCGTGTCAGACAGGCCTGCGGCTGACGCACCCTAGAGTGCGCGTCAATGACGCGCACGGGTTAGATGAAGCGCGGGCGGCTAACTGCCGCCCGCGCTTCATCCTTTGCGCCCCCGGTAGAGCTTCCAATTGGCGCTGTCAAGGCGCAATCGAGCGCGAAAATGATTGCGTGGGGCGGGAATTGGTGAGAAACTGAGGGGCAAGTTGACCTCTTCCTTCGGCGTGACTCGCCCGCTCAAGCCATTCGGGGACCTTCTGCATCGCCTCGTGCGAGGGTTCAGGCCTCGGCCGTCCGTAATCGCCCCCCCTCCCCCAGCCCCCCAAAACGGGTCCGACACTGAGCGCCGGCTCAGCTTCATGCTGGAATCGGTGCCGGTCAATCTCTGGTCCACCGACGCACGGCTCAACATCACTTTCTCACAGGGAGCGGGTCTCAATCTGATCGGGACGAGCGGCAGCGATCAGGTAGGAATGACGCTCTACGAAGTGTTGAAGACCCGGGACCCGGGATTTACGCCGCTGGCCGCGCATCTGCGAGCCCTACAGGGGGAGCTGGTGCGGTACCAAGTCGATTGGCACGACAGATCCTTCGAGACACGTGTCGAGCCCCTGCGCAGCGCCGATGGACACATTTCGGGAACGGTCGGCATCGCCATCGACATCACCGATCGCAAGACTCTCTACGACGCGCTCCAGAAGCAGAACGTCTACTTCGCATCCCTCTTCGAAAGCGCGCCGGAAGCCATCGCGATCCTGGATCAGCACGATCGCATCATGCGCATAAACGGCCAGTTCACCGCGTTGTTCGGGTACACGGAGTCAGAGGCCGTGGGCGAAGTCATCATTGATCTCATCGTTCCGGAAGAGTTCGCTGAAGAAGGCGAAAGTCTTTGTACAAAGGTCGGCGCGGGCGAAAACATGAGGGCTGAATCACTCCGCCGTCACAAAGATGGCCACACGTTCTGGGTATCCATCTCCGCCACTCGCTTCAGCGCTGGGGACGAGCCGGGAAAGGTGTACGCGATGTACCAGGATATTTCCGCCAGAAAGCGCGCCGAGGCGGAGATGAAGGCACTGCTTCTGGTGGACGAGCTCACCGACCTTCCAAACCGCCGCGCCTTCATCACGCTCTCCGAGCAAAGGCTCAAGCTGGCGATCCGCATGGAACGCGACGTAGTGATGATCTTCATCGACGTCGATCATCTCAAGTACATCAACGACACCTGGGGACATCTTGCGGGGGATCGCGCGCTCATCGATACAGCACGCGTATTGAAGGAGAGCTGCCGCGAGGCGGACATCATCGCGAGGCTCGGCGGCGACGAGTTCGTCGCACTCATGATTGTGGATTCCGACCAGACCGCGGAGCTGGTCTGCGAGCGGATCAACGCGCGCGTCGAGTCCCACAACCGCGAGACTCCGCAGGGATACCAGTTATCGCTGAGTGTTGGCGCTACGCGGACAAAGGCCGAGGGAACGATGCTGGCGGATCTGCTGGCGAAGGCTGATACCGCGCTCTACGAGCAGAAGCGGGGGCGCGGGCGGCCTCAGGCGCTCTCGCGATAGTACTCCGCGAGACACCAGGTCACCATATCAGCGAGAAGTACTTGCGTGCGCTCCGAAGACGGAAAGCGCGCCCCGACCTCGTGGACCATACCCTGAGCCGCCCGCACGACACCTTCGCCCGTCTCGCCACCCTCTTTCATCTCTGAAACGTAGGTGCAGACGGCGGCCTGCAGATCTTCCTTGGTGTATACACCGGCCGAGAAAACAGCCGCGAGCGCTTTCGCAAGATTTATGTAAGCCTTGCTTCGCGCATTGCGCGCATCTCTCTCGTTGCCGCGCTTGGCTCCAGCTCCCTTCCGCTCAGGGCGACCTGTCATGCGTGGAACGTGCGAACGGTCGCCCCAAGTGTCAAGTGAAATGCGAGCTAGGGGAGCGCTCGCACCACCCCGCAGGCAATGCGTGCGCCGCTGTTTCCCGAAGGCTGCGACATTTGATCGTCGGGATTCGCGTGAATGACGATGGAGCTTCCGTCCGTGTCGAAGAGTGAAAGCGTTCCCGGAGTGAGCGTGACGCGATTCGTACTGAACGCAACTTTCCCGACAGCGCTTGCCGGAATGACGATGTTGGGCGCATCACCAGCGTGCGGCCCGTTCGGATTGTTCAACCCGTGCTCCTTGCCGAGCGGGTTGTAATGCCCGCCCGCCGTCGAGAAGGCCGTGGCGCCGCCGTCGCATTTTCCGACCGCGTGGAAATGAATACCGTGCGTCCCCGCGGGCAGCGAGATGCTCGCGATGTCGACGGTCACCAGCCCGCTGCTGTCCTGCCAAAGCTGAGCGGTACCGATTGGGGCGCCATTGAGGTCATACATGATCGCCGTCGCCGCAGAGACGGAATTGCGCATCCGCGCGGCGGAGGCGCAACCACCGCAGAGGGCGATCGTGACGGCGATGTTCAATGCGAGGGACTTGTGGGGAAATCTCATCTTCGGCTCCAGCTAAAGGTGGTAATCCGTAACGCTAACGATCGCGAATCTTGAATCGGGTCCACAGAACGATCGTCGTGCAGCTCCCCATCCCGCGCGAATATTGAGCCGGAGTGTTGGAACCCTGATAAACCTCCACGGCCACGACTTCGTTCGCATTCACGAAACTATTGATGTCGCCGGGCTCCGCCGACTGCCACGGCATGTCGTCGACGAAGTACTGAACGCAATCGCCGCCGCCGACGCCGCGTGAACTCGAGACGACGTCGCCCCCCTGCGAGCTGGAGACGCGAAGACCCGGCACCCCTCGAAGAATGTCGGTCAAGTACTGTGGATGAACATTCTTGAGCTGGTCGGGCCCGAGATAGAATCCCTGGCCCGTATTTTTTCGCTGGCTGAATCCCACGCGGTCGAGACTCGCCACGCTCCGGGCATTCACGACGACCGGCGCAATCATCGCGACGAACTTGGGTAGCTTGACCGTTACGCGCTGCGCCTGCCTGGAAGTCAGATCCACGGTCACCGTTTGCGCCCCGAAGCCGAGATGACGGGCCAGAAGCACGTGGCTGCCGGAAGGCAGCTTCGTTATCGTGAACTCGCCCTTGTCGTTGGTGAGGGCAATCTGGTCCGTGCCAACAACTTCGACTCTGCTGCCAGCGTTCGTCACGCTCCCTTCGAGCACCACGCGGCCGGAGAGCGTCGCATTGCCCACCTTGGCTCCGGAATCGATTGGGGACAAAAGCAGGGTACGCGCGAATAGCTCGGACGGCTGCTCACCCAGAGCGATCGGAATCTCAGCAGTGACGGACTTGCCGCGTTTTGCCTGAAGCGTTGCCTGCATGGAGTTCGGCAATCCGCAGATTCGAAAAGCCCCGGATGCGTTGGTGCTATCGTAGATCACGTGTGGTGTCCGTCGTACGCCGGCTTCTTTCGACACGTCGATCTGCGACCATGCTATCGAGACCTCGGCGCCAGCCACTGGCTGAAGCGTCTCGGGATCATGGACGTGCCCGATCACGGCCGAAGTGCCCTGCGCACGGGGACGCACCGGACACGCTCCACGAATGATCGTGGCCGCGGAGGGGACGGCCAGCACTATAAACGTAGAGCTGTCGGCGCCGATGTGAAACGGCTTGGTCGCGAGTGAAAGGCCGAGAGTATCCAGAAGTGGATGAAAGACACCAACCTGATACGTGCCCGGCAAGAGGCTGTCGATCCGAAATTTGCCGAGGGAATCAGTCACGATGGTGGCCTGCGCTCCCTCGATAATCACAGCCGCGCCCGTCAGATACCGCCCATTCAGACTGTCGACGACGACGCCGGCAATTGCGGCGCTTCCAGTTTTGCCGGTCGCAACTGGTGCAGGGGGAGTTTTCTGCTGGGCGTCTAACGGTCCGCCGACGAGGAGAACTGCGAGCGCCGGCAATAGTCGAACTGTTCTTGCAATTCGCATCAATCTTCCAAAGCGGGTTCGTATGCGTTTTCCGATTGCGGAGCGATATCGCTGTTGCCACTTATCAGCCGCGCGCAGGTATTCCAGCG
The DNA here is from genome assembly GCA_035544855.1 of Gemmatimonadaceae bacterium. Lineage (GTDB taxonomy): Bacteria > Gemmatimonadota > Gemmatimonadetes > Gemmatimonadales > Gemmatimonadaceae > UBA4720. The sequence continues at coordinate 5,184 of DASZZU010000308.1, forward strand.
GAGAATGGCGTCGTCGTTGCCGGCGGGGCGAATGGCTTCGGCTCGCTCGTACCAGCTCATCGCATCGCGGAACGCGTCATAGGCCATCGCTCCGCTTCCCATCCCGCCGCGGTGGAGCAGCGCCTGGCCGCTGCGCTCCGACGCAATGCCCGTGTAATAGGCGCGCTGGTAGGGATCGGTAACCCGTGGCAGCGTCTCGTGCACGGTTTTCATCGCGTGCGCGTGTCCTTCGACGAGCTGATCCGTCAGCGCGAGCACGAGCATCACGAGCACTTGCTGATTTGCCGCATCGATCTCCAGAATGTCGCGGCAAATGCTCTCCGCCGCCCACGACTGATTGATGAGGCGATATCTCTCCGCCTTCTGAATCGCCCGCGGGATGGCTTCCCTGGAAATCGGCTTGAGCTTGAACTCTTCTCTCATCGAGAGGCACCCGCATTTGTCCGATCATTCTCCGGTCGCGTCGTTTTCTTACCCCGTATGAGGCGAACGAGTTTCCGGAGCGGATCGTAGTGCTTGTCGGCGACGCGCTCCTTTAGCGGGATAATCGCGTTGTCGGTGATGGTGATGTGCTCCGGGCAAACCTTGGTGCAACACTTGGTGATGTTGCAGTAGCCGATGCCGTGGCTTTCCTTGAGATCGGTAGTGCGGTCCAGAACGTCGAGAGGGTGCATCTCCAGCTGCGCGGCGTGAACGAGCAGCCGTGGGCCCACGAACTGTTCGTGCAGCTGGTGATCCCGCAGCACGTGACACACGTCCTGACAGAGGAAGCACTCGATGCACTTCCGGAACTCCTGAACCCGGTCGGCGTCCGACTGCTGCATGCGCCAGGTTCCATCGGACGCGTCGGGCGGGCGCGGGGTGAATTTCCGGATGCGCTTCTTCGCACGGAAGTTCGACGAAACGTCGGTTACCAGATCTCTCACCAACGGAAAGGCGCGCATCGGCTCGACAGTCACCGGCGCGGAGAGATCCAGCTCGCTCAGGCGCGTCATGCACATGAGACGCGGAATTCCGTTGATCTCCGCTGAGCACGATCCACACTTCCCCGCCTTGCAGTTCCAGCGCACCGCCAGGTCAGTCGCGCTCTCGGACTGGATCTGATGAATCGCGTCGAGCACGACCATTCCTTCGGAGACGCTCGTCGTGTATGTCTGGAGGCGACCGGATGGCCCGGCGCCCCTCCAAACCTGGAAGCTCGCGGTGCGCGTCGTACTGCCGGCGCTGGTATCTGATCGCGCGGCGGCGCGCTGTCCGCTCTCGACGATGTTCCTGGCAAAGATCTGAGGCGCCGCCATTACTTGTTCTCCGCGATGATCTGCTTCAGATCCGGACGCATTTCGGGGATCGGCTCGCGCGTCACCTGCATTTCGCCACCCGGCCCCTTGCGAATGAGGATGTTGAATTTGCCATAAGACGGATCCTTCTCCGGAAAGTCATCGCGGAAGTGTCCACCGCGACTTTCCTTTCTCTCGAGCGCGGCACGCGCCACAATCTCGGATACAGTGAGCAGGTTCTGAAGATCCAGCGCGGTGTGCCACCCCGGATTGTACTCGCGGTTTCCAGTAACCGATACCTTTCGGGCACGCTCGCGTAGGACCTTGAGCGCGTCGAGCGCGCGGCGGATCTCACCTTCCTTCCTCACGATCCCGACGAGGTCCTGCATCATCGTCTGCAGATCGTGCTCGACCTGGTAGGGATTTTCGCCGCCGTCTCCTCTGTTGAATGGCTCGAGCGCCGCGCGCGTGACCTCGTCGGCCTGCTCTGAATCCACCCTCGGCGACGATTGTCTGCCGGCGAACTCGGCGGCGTATTGTCCGGCGCGTTTGCCGAAGACGAGCAGGTCCGAAAGTGAGTTGCCACCGAGACGGTTGGCTCCGTGCAGGCCGGCGCCGACTTCGCCCGCCGCGAACAATCCCGGCACGGTGGACATTTGCGTGTCGCCGTCGACGCGCACTCCCCCCATCACGTAGTGCGTCGTCGGTCCCACTTCCATCGGCTCCGCGGTGATGTCGATGTCGGCGAGCTGCTTGAACTGGTGATACATGCTCGGAAGCTTCTTCTTGATGTGCTCTTCGGCCCTCGGGAGCTTCGACTTGATCCAGGAGATGTCGAGAAAGACGCCGCCGTGCGGGCTGCCGCGCCCTTCGCGCACCTCTTTCATGATGGCGCGCGCGATGTGATCGCGCGTAAGCAACTCGGGCGGGCGGCGCGCGTCCTTGTCGCCCTGGGTGTAGCGCCAGCCTTCCTCTTCGTTGTCGGCGGTTTGATCGCGGTAGTTCTCCGGGATGTCGTCGAACATGAATCGACGACCCTCGCGGTTCACAAGGATCCCGCCTTCTCCTCGCACGCCTTCGGTGACGAGGATTCCGCGCACACTCGGCGGCCAGACCATTCCTGTTGGATGGAACTGGACGAACTCCATGTCCTGGAGCGCCGCGCCAGCATTATAGGCGAGCGCGTGTCCGTCCCCGGTGTACTCCCAGCTGTTGCTGGTTATACTGAACGCTCTGCCAATTCCACCAGTGGCAAGCACGACAGACTTGGCGGCGAAGAGCTTGAATCTTCCCCGCTCGCGGTCGTAGCCCAGCGCGCCGGCGATGCGATTCCCATCCTTGAGGAGCGAGACGATCGTGCATTCCATGTGGATGTCGATCGGCTGATAGACGGCGTAATCCTGGAGCGTTCGGATTATCTCGAGGCCCGTGCGATCGCCGACGTGGGCGAGCCGTGGGTATTTGTGTCCGCCGAAGTTGCGCTGGAGAATGCGTCCGTCCGGAGTCCGGTCGAACACTGCGCCCCAGGCCTCGAGCTCGCGCACCCGATCGGGCGACTCCTTGGCGTGGAGCTCCGCCATTCTCCAGTTATTGAGGTACTGGCCACCACGCATCGTGTCGGCGAAGTGAACTCGCCAGTTGTCGCGATCGTCGACATTGCCGAGTGCGGCCGCCACGCCTCCTTCCGCCATCACCGTGTGCGCCTTGCCGAGCAGCGATTTGCAGATCAGGCCGACCGAAGCTCCGGAGTGAGCCGCCTCGATCGCCGCGCGCAGCCCCGCGCCCCCGGCGCCGATCACGAGCACGTCGTGCTCGTGCCTCTGGTATTCCGGCACCTAGAAAAGCCTCACGTCGTGCCAGATGCCCATTGCGATAAGCCGAATGTAAATGTCGGAGAACGCCACCCAGAACAGACTGAGCCACGCCCAGCGCATGTGTCCGCGATTGAGACAGCTCACGCAGTCGTAGCTTTTCTTGCGCACGGGCGCGCGCGATAGCTGGTCGAGGTATCCGCCCACCAGGTGCCGAAGCGAGTGGCATCCGAGCGTGTAGCCTCCGAGCAGGATGACATTGACGATGAGGACGAGGGTGCCAAGCCCAATCCCGAAATTCTGGCGTCCGGTGGAGCGGTCGAAGAACCACATCGCCTTGTAGGCGTCGCTCGCGAGGATCACGACGAACACCAGCGCCACATAAAGGAAGTAGCGGTGGATGTTCTGTATGACGAGCGGAAAGGATCTCTCGCCGCGATAGCCTTTGCGCGGCTCGCCCACCGCGCAGTTGGGCGGGTCGGCCCAGAAGCTCTTGTAGTACGCTCCCCTATAGTAATAGCAGGTAAGTCGGAACCCGGCCGGAAATGGCAGGATCAGGAGCGCCGGCGAAAACGGGAGAAACGCCGGCAGCCAGGAAGGGCGGGCGCCGTGGATCCAGGCGTGCGGAGAATCTGAAAAAAGAAGCGGCGAATAGAAGGGCGAGAGGTAGTTCCCCCACGCGTAATACTTGTTCTGAAATGCCGCCCATGTCGCGTAGACCAGGAAGCTGCCGAGGACGATGAAAACGATGAGCGGCTGAACCCACCAGGCGTCGCGGCGCATCGTCTGACCGAAGCCGCGGCGGGTGAGCTGAACTACTTCAGATGCCATTGATCAGATACCTCGCGCTGAGCGCATGAGCACAGGCTGTTACGAACTCTTCTCCCGGCAAAGTTAGTTTTTGCGGCAAGGCGCGGGTAGTCTTGTGCAAGAGACGCAAAGAGCCTCCGGCGCCATTGGCACCGGAGGCTCTTTGATTTTCTGCGAGGTTTCTACTTCTTACTGCTTGGCTGCGGGCGGTGCGCCAGGGCCCTTGCGCCCCCAGCCTTTGTGTCCGCCTTTTTGTAGCCCTTTAGCACGATCCTTCTCGTGAGCGTCGAACTTTGCCTGCTGCTCAGGCGTCAGGATCGCGCGAATGTCTGCACGCTCCTGGGTGCGGTACGACTGACCACCCTGCATGACCTGGCGAGCCTTGTCCATGTTGGTGCGGAATGCTGCGGAGTCGCCCTTCTGACGGGCGGCGCGTGCCGCATCCATGAACGGCTTGGCCTGAGCGCGAAGCGCGTCGTTCTGCGGCTGATACTTCTGGCGAATCGCCTTGATCTGCGCCTTTTGGGCGTCGGTCAGATTGAGATCGCGTCCAAGTCCTTGGCGACCACCGGGGCCGCCGCGACGATAGGAACCGGCATCCGGGCGGGTGCGCGGAGTAGTTGTTGACTGAGCTGCGGAGACTCCCGCCACTCCAACAACCATCAGGGCGCCAAGCGCCAGGGTACGAATTGTCGACATTCCAAACCTCCACAACTGTTAATTGCCGCGCGCGGAATGCCGCGGCTCAACTGGTAGACGTGGGGGTACCCTCAGTGTTAAGGGAGGGGTCCCGCGGAGGGCTCCCGGCGTCGGGAACTGGACGCTTCGACCGACATCCAGAATACTGTGGATGCCGGATCGCTTCGCGATCCGGACGCCGCAGCTCTTAGCCTGCCGCCGCCGCCGGAACTGTGCCGAATCTCCGCTCCCGCGAGTGGAACTCCTGCACGGCGCGCTCGAGCTCCGCCGGTGTGAAGTCGGGCCAGCGACGGTCGGTGAAGTAGAGCTCCGCGTACGCGCATTCCCAGAGCAGGAAGTCGCTCAGACGCTGTTCGCCGCCGGTGCGGATCAGGAGATCTACATCCCTGCACTCGCCCGTCCAGTGATCAACGTCGCACATGGCGCGCGCCAGATCCTCGCGGGTGATTTGTCCCGCGCCGCGCAGCCGCTCCATCGCCCGCACCATCGCGTCCCGCGCCGAATAATCGACGGCGATCCGGAGGTCGAGCGTGGTTCCGTGCCTGGTCGCATCCTCAGCGACTCTGATGGCGTGGAGGAGCTCGCCGGGAATGCGATCGCGGCGGCCGATTATCCGCATCCGAATATCGTTGGTGACGCAGCGGTCGGTCTCCGCGACGAGATAGCGCCGGAAGAGCCGCATTAAGAGAGCGACTTCGCGCGAAGGCCTGGCCCAGTTGTCCGCGGAGAACGCGTAGAGCGTGAGCATGCCGATTCCGCAATCGGGCGCGGCTTCGACGATTTTCCGCACGACGCGCGCGCCGGCGATGTGTCCCGCCGTGCGCGGACGGCCTCTCGCATTCGCCCAGCGGCCATTCCCGTCCATGATGACCGCGACATGGATTCCCGATTGCGCGGGAGTCGGCTGTGCGGCGTGGGCGTGCGTGTGGTTCACGGTGTGGCGGCTGTTGGACACTTTCTCAGCGCTCCCGAGTGGCGCGGATCAGCGCCTCCATATGATCGAGATAACGCTCGAGCGCCCGGCGACCCGCGGGAGTAAGACGGTACTGCGTCTTCGGCATGCGCCCTTCGAAAGACTTGGTGCATGTGATGTACTCGGCTTCCTCGAGCTTGCGCGCGTGGACACTGAGGTTGCCGTCGGTCGTCTTCATCAGCTTCTTGAGATCGCTGAAGCTGAGAGAGTCGTTGACCGCCAGCGCGCTCACGATGCCCAGGCGGAGACGCTCGTGAATGAGCCTGTCGAGTGCGTCCGCGCGGGAGGACGACGGCGACGCTCCGTCGGACTTGCCACGGACAGTCCGCAAATCTCCCCCGCTCGGCCGGCGGTCGTCGCGCGCTGTTCCGTGCTTAGCCACCGTGCCTCCTGGCGATGGGAATTCCGAACCCGATGTGCAGGCCGCCGAACGCCGCCGCCATGATCCAGTCGTTCCATGTCGGGGGAGCAAACACCGCGAGGGTACCGGCGAGCATGAAGCAGATTCCCATCACCGGCACGACCTTCACGGAAAACGCACCCCCGGCCACGACCGCCGTTCCATATAGAAGAAGCCACATCCCCGGAATCGCTCCGACTAGCCCTGCGCGGTAGAGAACGATGGTGAGGAGAGCTCCGACGAGCATCGGGGGGGAAAAGCTGAGGACGAATTTCCGTCCGGGGCCCGAGAGGAGAGGCATATGCGCTCTGCGCGCCTTCCGAACTATCGCCCACAACATCACAGGCGGAGCGAGTACCGCTGCCACGATCCAGACATACAGTGCCTGCAGCACAGAATGCTGCGCGGATGCTATCATCGCGGCCACTGCGGCGATGATGCCGACCGCTACCATTCCCCACCCGGAGACGGCCGTAAAGGAGCCTGCGGCCTCCATGGTGTCGCGGATGAAGGCGAGGTTGTCCATCGCTCGCGCGTGGAGCGCGGGCGGTTCTGAAGCCGGTGCGCGGTGCAGGGGTGTGACCGAGGCCATGAGCAGAAGTTAGGTATTCAGCCGATAACTGTCAAGTACTTTGCGGTGCAAAGCAAAGCTGCCCTGGCGGTAGCTGGCTTTCTACTACCCCAGAGCTATCGGCCCGGGCAAGGGGTCGCTGGCGGGAAAGCTCTGCTCTATCATTTTGTCCAGCCGACGCTCATCGATCGCGGTGGTCAAGAGCTCCACCAGCTTCGCACAAAAGGCCGGCAAATCGTCCGGCTTCCTGCTGGTCAGAAGCTTTTGATCAAGCTGCACCTGCTTGTCGACCCAAGCGCCGCCGGCGTTCTTCACATCGGTCTCGAGGCTGGGCCACGAAGTAATTGTTCTTCCGCGAACAGCGTCCGCCTCGACCAACAGCCAGGGGGCGTGACAGATCGCGGCAACGGGTTTGTCCGCCTCCATGAAGTCCCGCACGAGCTTCACCGCATCCTTGTTGGTGCGAAGCTTGTCCGGATTGGCCACGCCGCCCGGCAGCACCAGCGCGTCGAAGTCTCGTGCGCTCGCCTTGGACACCTCGCCGTCAACCAGGAACCTGTCGCCCTTCTCGTCGTGATTCATCCCCTGAATCTCGCCAGACTTGTCGGAGAGGAGCGTCAGGTCAGCCCCCGCTTGCTTGAGCGCGTTCCAAGGTGCTGTGAGCTCCACCTGTTCCACGCCATCAGTGGCGAGGAAGGCGACTTTGCGCCCTTTGAGCTGAGAGGACATATCTATCTCCTGTTGCGGTGAGCGCCGACTCGAACCTGCGATCTACAAGTCAGAAAATGTGCCACCGAGGAATGCGCGGGGATACCTGACCCGTGACGCGGCAGTGAGCATATTTCGAGGTGCCGATCATCGACCTGTACGGACACGAGATCCTGCGCGGGCGTTTCTCCGAGAGCGTCCGAGCCGGGACTCTTCCTTCGAGTCTCCTCTTTCAGGGCCCGCGAGGAGTCGGAAAGCAGCGACTCGCGCTATGGCTCGCGGAGCGCCTCCTCTGCACCGCAGAGGAGGCTCCGTGCGGAACATGCACGGCATGCCGCTACGTT
>DASZZU010000309.1:0-3233 GCA_035544855.1 Gemmatimonadaceae bacterium
AAAGTGAGTTGGCGCGCGCCCAGTTCACCAGAAAGTCCAGTCGGGTCAGTGCCCAGCCTTCCTGAGACTCTGGAGCGTAGGAGACCGTGCGGTGGTCCGCGGGCGCCGTCAATCCCATTGTAGCGCTCCCTTCTTCCAGACGTAGATGAAGCCGACGAACAGAATCAGCATGAACACGAGCATCTCGCTGAGCCCGAAGAGCGAAATGTTTCCCACCGGGCAGGCCTCGGCCACCAGCGGCACCAGGCAGGAGAGCTGCTTGTAATAGACGGCCCATGGAATCATGAACACCGTCTCGATATCGAAGATTATGAACAGGATCGCGACGAGGTAGAAACGTACCGAGAACCGCTCTCGTGCATCGCCAAGTACCGGGATTCCCGATTCATAGGCCTGCTGCTTCACAGGTGTCGGCCGCGCGCGGATCGTCAGGGCCGAGATCGCGATGATCAGGAGCCCATTCATCACCACGAAACCGAGCAGCATCAGAACCGGGAAATAAGCGCGAGCCATGAGGTTTCAGACTTCGTGAAAAATTTCACTAAAGCGATTTTCAGGAATTTACCGATCGCCATCTTGTAATTCAACGGCTTCGCTTCGGTGGCGAGCATAGTGCGAAATTCGTACATTCACGACGAAAAGGTGCGAACACCCCGCAGCGCCCCACCGCCGACAGGCCGGCGTCCTCACCGCAATCAAAACCTCATCAATGTCAATTCAATCGGATCGCTGGATCACCCGAATGGCCAGAGAGCACCGGATGATCGAGCCCTTCGAAAGCAGTCAGGTCAGGGCAGGAGTCATTTCCTACGGCGTCAGCTCGTACGGGTACGACATGAGAGTCGCACCCGAGTTCAAGATTTTCACGAACGTGCTGAGCTCGATCGTCGATCCCAAGAATTTCGATCCGAGATCCTTCGTCGAGTTCGAGGGCGACGTCTGCATCGTTCCGCCCAACTCCTTCGCGCTTGGCCGCTCGGTGGAATATTTTCGCATCCCGCGCAATGTCGTGACGATCACCGTAGGTAAATCCACCTATGCGCGCTGCGGCATCATCACCAACGTCACGCCCTTCGAGCCGGAGTGGGAGGGATTCGTCACCCTGGAGATCTCGAACACTACTCCCCTTCCCGCCAAGATTTATGCGAACGAAGGGATTGCTCAGGTGCTCTTCTTCAAGGGAGAGGAAGAGCCCGAGATTTCCTATAAAGACAAGAAGGGGAAGTATCAGGGGCAACAAGGGGTCACGCTGCCCCGACTGTAGCGTGGCCCCTGGCTTGCCACCTGTTGTAGGGACTAACCGTAATCGGAGGAAGCAAGGCTGATGCAGAATCGTGACGGAGTACAGAAAGGACCCCAGGATCACGCAGAGGGCCAGCACGGCGCAAAAACACGCAGCAAGATTCTGGAGCAGCTGCACTCTGGCAACGACGCGGTAGATCCGAACAAGAATGGGCTCGAGCCCAGCAAGAGCATTGCGCATCACAACGCAGCGCATCGACTCTTCGAGGAGCGTCAGCAGCACGACGAAGCTGAAAAGAACAGCGAGAAGACCCGCCTCAACCGCGAGGTCGAGCGACGTCACCTCGATCCGGAGCACATTCCGAAGATTTGAGTCTTACCTGAGCATCCCCTCAGTGTCAGGGATGGGTGCCGAGCAGATTGGCGCGCAGGAAATCTCGGTTCATGCGCGTGATCGTGTCGATGCTGATTTCCTTCGGGCATGCCTCCTGACATTCGCCGTAAAGCGTGCAGCTCCCGAAATTCTCCAGATCCATCTGCTCCACCATTCCAAGAGCCCGGCGATACCGCTCTGCCTGACCCTGAGGCAAGAGGCCGAGATGCGTAATCTTGGCCGCGGTGAAGAGTGACGCGGACGCGTTGGGACAAGCAGCGACGCACGCTCCGCAGCCGATACAGGCCGCCGCATCCATCGCGGAATCGACGCTTTCCTTCGGCACTAGAATGTTGTTGGCATCTTGCGCCCCGCCTGTTGGCGCTGTGATGAATCCGCCCGCCTGGATGATTCTGTCCAGCGCCGAGCGATCGACCACGAGATCCTTTAGCACGGGAAACGCTCCGGCGCGCCACGGCTCGACGTAGATGGTGTCGCCATCCTTGAAGCTTCTCATGTGAAGCTGGCACGTCGCGGTTCCCCGCATCGGCCCGTGGGCGACGCCGTTGATCATCAGGCTGCACATGCCGCAGATCCCTTCCCGGCAGTCGTGGTCAAAACCGATCGGAGTCTCATTGCGCTCCGTAAGCCGCTCGTTGACGACATCGAGCATCTCGAGGAACGACATATCGGGACTTATGTCGCGCGCCTCGTACCGGACCATCTTGCCCGGCGCGTCAGCAGCCGCCTGCCGCCAGACTTGAAGCGTGAGATTCATCACTTGTAACTCCGCTGCGACAGCTTGACGTTCTCGAACACGAGAGGCTCTTTGTTGAGAATCGGGCTTTGGCGCTCCCCCGCGTACTCCCACGCGGCCACGTAGGCGAAGTTTGCGTCGTCGCGAAGGGCCTCTCCCTCCGGAGTCTGGCTCTCCTCCCGGAAGTGTCCGCCGCAGGATTCAGTACGGTGGAGCGCGTCGAGGCACATGAGCTCCCCGAGCTCCAAGAAATCCGCCACTCGGCCCGCCTTTTCCAGCGCCTGGTTCAGCTCGACGTCACTGCCGGGCACGTTGACGTCGCGCCAGAATTCGTCTCGCAGCTCCGGAATTCTCTTGAGCGCGAGCTTGAGCCCCGCGTCGTTGCGCGACATGCCACAATGGTCCCACATGATTTTGCCGAGCTCCCGGTGGAACGACGCGACTGTCCGTTTTCCGTTGATCGACAGGAATTTGTTCGTGCGCTCGGCGACCGCGTTCATCGCGTCGCGGAATGCATCGTGACTGATGTCGACCTTGGCCAGCTTTTGACTGGCGAGATAGTCGCCGATGGTATTCGGAATTATGAAGTAGCCGTCGGCGAGCCCTTGCATGAGCGCCGAAGCGCCGAGCCGGTTCGCGCCGTGATCTGAAAAGTTCGCCTCTCCGGTCACATGCAGCCCGTCGATGGTGCTCATCAGGTTGTAGTCGACCCAGAGGCCGCCCATCGTGTAGTGCACGGCTGGATAGATTCGCATGGGCACTTCGTACGGGTTCTCGTCGGTGATGCGCTGGTACATCTCGAAGAGGTTCCCGTACCGCTCTTCGATCACTTCCTTGCCAAGGCGTTTTATCGCATCGGCA
>DASZZU010000310.1:0-4332 GCA_035544855.1 Gemmatimonadaceae bacterium
CCCCCATCGTCGCAGGCGCGTGACTGCCGCAGGTCGCCTGGCGGTCCTTCCGCACGCGCCCCGCCGAGCGGATACTCCGCCCATGGTCCTCGACCCGCGCGCCGCGATCGCCGTCATCGAGCGAAAGCACTGACATGAGCCCGCAGAGCGGTCGAATGCGGCGGTCTTGAGAGAGTCGGTGCATGGCGCACCCGTCCGCAGGGCGGCAAGCCAAGGACACGTACTCTTAAGGGAAATCACCTCGGAGGTGCACCGTAGCTGCGAGGAAACCTGCAATGAAGGGCACGCAGAAGTCCGCCAAGAGCACCACTGCGATCGGCAAGACGTCCAAGGGATTCACGGACGAGGAACGAGCGAACACCCGCGAGCGCGAGCGTCTGCGTGCCCTCGTCAAGAACCTGGACGATGACGCGCTCAGCGCTCCCGTGAACGAGTACTGGACCGTCGCTGGCGTGCTCGGTCACATCGCGTACTGGGACATCCGCGTTCTGGTCCTCGCCGAGAAGATCGACCGCGGCGAACCGTGGGCGCCATCGGATGCTGAGCCCGGAGGCGACTGGCTCAACGACTCGACCCGTCCGCTGATCCACGCGATCGCGCCGCGGGAGGCCGCGAAGTTCGCCCTGCGGATCGCCGAGGAGACGGACGCACGCGTGGCGAAGCTGCCCTTGGACCGGCTGTGGCCACGCGACCCCGACAGCCCGATCAACGCCGTCCGCGCCGACCACCGCCGCGAGCACCTCGACGAGATCGAGGCCGCGCTCAGAGCGCGCGGCTGATTTCTCAGCGATCCTGCGGAGGGGGTGGGTGCTCTTTCGCCGTTATCCGCGAAACGTTCGACCCACTCCCCCCACCCCCGTCGTGCCACACGCGCCGACACGGTGGCCAACGGGCGCGGTACCAGGGCCGGGCGGGTACTCCGCGCCCATCCTGGCCAAACGCCGCCACACCGAGCCACACGCGCGGCCTCGCCCCGGTCACGTCGCCACGAGCGCCAGCGCTCTTCACGAGCTTCAGACCGGTTGATGTTGATGCGACGGCGCGCCCGGCGCGCTGGTTGGGGTCAAAACTGGGGTCAGACGGGCGATCGGCGTCCTGCCGTCGCAGGCAGGAAGTGCCCATTTCGTGCGGAGGGGGTGGTGTGCGAGTTCAGGACATCGGCGACACCTCGGCGCCGGATGTGTCAAGACATCGGAGACAACCTGGTTGAGGGGGTCTCCGGATGGACGCGGGACGGTTTCTGGTCGAAGGCGCACCTGCGCGAGGGTCGGCCGATCGCGGAGCTGGCCCGCGTCCACGAGGTGCACCGCAGCTGGCTGTACAAGCTCCTGGCGCGGTACCGGCGGGAAGGTGAGGCCGGACTTCTGCCGCGATCACGCCGGCCCAAGTCTTCGCCGAGCGCGATGCCCGCGGCGGTCGCCGAGCGGATCGTCAGGCTGCGCGCCGAGCTCGGTGCGCAAGGACTCGACGCCGGCGCGCTGACCATCCAGTGGCACCTCGCGCGCGAGTGCGGGATCTCGCCCTCGGTCTCCTCGATCATGCGCCTGCTCCGCCGGCGCGGCCGCGCGGCCACCCGATGACTGAAGATCAGCCGCCTTCGGCTGTGGGGGTTCGATTCCCTCTCAGCCCACCAGGGCGACCAATGAAGACGGGCCGAAAGGCCCGTCTTCTGCATCGATCATCGGAGCGTGAGGGTAGTCTCCGATTCGATGCGGGTTAGCTTCTGCGGGTTGCGGACGTAATAGAGACCTGTGATGCGCGCGTCCTCGACCCGGAACGCGAGGACGCCGTCGATCGTGCCGTCCAAGCGCAGGACTAGTGCCGGGCTTCCGTTGACCATCGTTGGGTAGCTGGTGAGCCCGCCATTGGTCTTACCGAAGCCGCCGAGGAAGGCGCGGACCACCTTTTCGACGCCGACGATTGGCCGCAGCGCGGCTTGCTTGACGCCGCCGCCGTCGCTCACCAGGACGACTCCTGGGGACAGTGCGTCGAGGAGGGTCTGCGGGTCACCAGTTTCGAGCGCACGCTGGCACGACGAGAGAACGGCTTGGGTCTCGCTGGGCGAGACGACCTTGCGAGGGCGGCGGGCGTCGACGTGCAGGCGAGCGCGGTGCGCGATCTGGCGAACGGCCGCGGGATTCTTGCCGAGGGTCGCCGCGATCTCGTCGTAGCTGACTTCAAAGGCCTCCCGAAGCACGAAGACGGCGCGCTCCGTGGGTGACAGCGTTTCGAGGACGACCATGAGCGCCATGGAGACACTTTCGGCGAGCTCGAAGTCTTCGGCGACGTCCGGCGTGGTAAGCAGTGGCTCGGGCAGCCATGGGCCGACATAGGCCTCCCTGCGGCGCTTCATGGTGCGCAGTCGGTTGAGCGACTGCCGGGCCGTAATCCTGACCAGGTAGGCACGCTCATCGCGCACGTGCTCAGGGTCAACCTTGACCCACCGCAGCCAGGTTTCCTGGAGGACGTCTTCGGCGTCCGCCGCAGATCCGAGGATCTCGTAGGCGACTGTGAACAGCAGGTTGCGTTGGGCGACGAACGCCTCTGTTGCTCGGTCAGTCGCGCGGTCGCTCAACCTGTCGACCTCCTTCGTTGCCGTCGGTGGTGCTTGAGGCGCGCTAGGCCGCGAACCCTATCAAACTGCTGTAGGCGACCAACAGTGCGGGCACAAGGAAGAAAATCAGGATCCCGGCCATATGGAGATACTCCGAACGGCGGAGGTGAATGGCCATTGCGCCAGACATATACAGCGCGATTCCGACCGCTGCCAGCGGTGTGAGCATCGTCAGCGAGGGCCAGAACGGCGGAACGATAAGACCAACACCACCAGTCATCTCAAGGAAACCGATCAGGCGAATGTGTTCTGGCCTAAAGTCCTTCGACCAGGCCACGCCGGAAAGGCTTGAATACTTAGCGTAGCTGAGCTTGAGCAGTCCACCTAGGGTGAGGAGAAGACCTAGTGCGATTTGAATGATTGTGATGACCATATCCATGACTTAGCCTCCCTTGGCAAAGTGACGTCCATGTCTCGGGTTCGGCCTTAAGACACCACCCGATCAATCGTTGTGACAGACCACGCCGAGCTCGGTTGAGTCCTTGAAGGTCTCCCTGCTCCGCGGGCTGGAACGCGAAACGAGAGATGGTCGGCCTCCCGCTCCCTTTGCTGACAAATATGGGCGGCTGACTCTTCTCAGAATCAGCACCCCGATTGGCTCGCGAAGCCGTAAATGCTTAGGAAACTCGCGTGGTGAAGGTTGCGATGGTTCGCCTTGGCTGTAGAACAACCGCGAGAGGAATGAATACGCGTGCGGCCGCTTCCTTCGAAGTCCACGGGACAGGGCGGTAATGAACGTTCCTGAGGTCGTGGCTCGAGCGACGAGCCTCTCTGAGTCCCTCGGTTTCACCAGCTCGTGCTTTCCTGAGACCGGGACGCTTCTCGCGACTCTCGCTGCGGCATCGCGTGGCACGCTTGGCGAGATGGGGACCGGCGCTGGTGTAGGGACAGCGTGGCTCGCCAGCGGAATGGCGCCGGGTGCTCGCCTTGTGACCATTGAGCGTGACGCCCGGCTCGCGGCGGCGGTCCGCGAACTCTTTGCTGATGACGAACGCATCACCGTTATCGCGGGCGATTGGCGAGGCGTTCTTGAATTGGCCCGTTCGCACTCCTATTCGTCGACGCGACAGAGGCGAAGACGGAAGGGACAGGCGAGATCACGTCCGCACTCTCTACCGGTGGCATCGCGCTCCTCGACGATCTCTCGCCAGAAGACGCATGGCGGAGCGCTCACGGGGGATTCGACCAGACTCGCGACCGATGGCGCGCGGAGCCGCGACTCGTCACGAACGAAGTAACCGTCCGCGCGGGCGATCGGGGGATCGTCCTCACCGCCCGTCGCGTGGCGTAGGTCACAGGCAAGACGATGTCGAGCGGCTCGCCTTGAGGCGCTCGCGGATAGGCCCGAAGTCGATGCGCGAGCCGCACCAGGGATGCGCGTCTCGGTGCGCGTGCACCGCCGCCGCCGAGCCGTGGACATCGAGCTTCGTGTGCGAGGACCAAGCCGTCCCCGGCTTTGAGGGCACTGTGTTAGGTCACGTGCCCTCGCTACTCACCAGCTGGGTAGTGTCTCAGTTTGATTCTGGTAGAGGGGGGTCATACAGGGCCAGCTCATCGTCTGTCGGCGGCCGGAAGATGCCTCGATACCGCTCCATGTGACTCTCGGTGATGGCGATGCCGCCGGCGGCGTGACGAGCCACGACCCGCCTCACCAACTCCTCGTAGGGCGCATCGAGGAAACGAAGTTCGACCGCTACGCCGAGCGTTCGTGCGGCCTC
>DASZZU010000311.1:0-20703 GCA_035544855.1 Gemmatimonadaceae bacterium
CGCGGTTGAGCGTCACGATGTGACTCGGCTTCGCATCCACGTAGTGCGGGTCCTCGGTCGGTTTGGCCAGGGCTACGACGCTGACGCGATCTCCGCCGATCTCCCTCGCCAGCGAGGCAAGATCGGGAGTCGTTGCAACGATGCGGAGCTGCTGCGCAGATGCAGATGACTCGGTGGCCGCGATCGCGATCAGAGCGAGAGTGGCAGCCTTATGAAGATTCATTGATCTCATTTTCTTTTTTTTACCTTTAGAATTTGTGTGCCGCGTGGGCGCCGAGCAGGAACTCGAACTGGAACCAGAGCGAGTGATCGGTGCCGATTCCCTTGCGATCGTCGTAGTTGTACTGCACCCGGAACTTCGAGAACTCGGTTGGATACCACGTAAAATTCGGTGACGCACGGAAGCGGTTGCCGCGCACCGCCGAGTCGAACGCCCCCTTGTCACCCGTGGCCCAGTCACCGCGTAGTCCGGCGACGATGCGAGGCTTGATCCCCCACAACACCTGGGCGTACGCTCCCCGATCCTTCAGCATTTCGTTCGGCAACGTCACCGTCGGGTCGGCTTCGGAGATGCGCTGCGCGGCGTCATACCGGCGCAACATCGCCTCGCTCTGCAACGACAGGAACGGAAAACCCGCCTGAGCCGCGGCGGGCTTCCACTTCCAGTACGCATCGACACCGTACACCTGTGTCTTGGCCGAAGGTCCGGAGTTATTCGGGCCGAACGCCGCTGAAGCGCCGAGCAGCAGCGTTTGAGTTTCGGTCGGGTCGAACGATGTCGCGACGCGCGGTACGATCAGCAGGTCCTGAATTCCGTTCACCACTCGGTCGGTCAGAACGCCGCCATGTATCTCCGTCGACTCGGGCGAGCGAAAGCTCGAAGTCGTCCCACCGTTACTGTTCTGGACGCTGATCAATGCCTCCGTATAGAACGGCGTCGGTACCAGCCAGGAAAGCCTGAGACCCTGGCTGCGAAGTCCGTCGGGCCCGAACATGCGGCCGAGCACGAGGGGTTGATCAACGAAGGCCCAGGAGTGCGGATGCTGCGGATTCTGACGGCCGAACTCCGTAAAAAACTGTCCGAACTTGAGCTGTAGATTGAATGGCAGCGAGGTCGTCAGGGCATAGGCTTCCTCGAGCTCGACCCCCGTGTTGCCGGCAGAATCAATTTTGAGGACGATGTTGCTGAATCCCTTGAAGTAAGGATCCACGGCTCCGTCCAGCGATATCTCGGCGTTCGGAATCGTGAAGCCCCGGACCTTGGGATCGTGGTCACCGAGCTCGAGCGAGCCGACATCAGACGCAGTTGACCAGCCGGCGTCCATCAGAGAAACGAAACCGATGTTCATATAACCGCCAGTCGCCCGCGGCCCCTGCACGACGACAGTCCCGCTGCTGTCGGCGGCTGGCTGACCAAGCTCCTTTTCCAGTTCCTTCACGAGCGCGATGGAATCGGCCCGCGCGATGCTGTCCGCCCGCGCCACAGAGTCCTGCTTCGATTTCGGTGGTGCGACCTGGGCCTGTGCGAAAGTCGGCAGAGCGATGCCGAGCGCGCAGAGGATGAAGCGTCCTCTCATTTGGAGAATCCTTTTTTTGTTGGTTTTCAGACCTATGCCGGCCGAAACCGTCTGCGGCAAAAAGCGCCAGCACGATCGTTGACGGAGTGAAGTGCATTAGCTCCCCAGAGAATTTTGACTAACGACTGAACGACAGGTTCAGGCTTCTCTGGGCGGCGCTCGGCAGGAGTTGGGGAGGAGTTGCGGGCCGGTGACGGAGTGCACCGAACAGCGAGCGAGAACCAGGCGGGAGATCTCTTCGCTCGAGACCGGGGGCGAAACCGCATCTACACTTGCATGAACCGAGAGGGCAATACAAGCCGCGCAAGTGGCTTCGTTGTGCCCGCGATGTAAATCGATGCCGCTCCGCTCGGTGTGCGATACCGCACTGGACTCGTCGCGTGCCAGCGTGAGCGACGCGCCCGATATTCCCAGCTGCCCGACAACTGCCAGGACCACTGAGAGCAATCGCAGGCGCCACACCGGGCCGCGAGATACCGAGAGAGCACGCTTCATCTGGTAATTAAGGTAGCATTGCGCGACAAAAAGGGTAGCACTTGGGTTGCGCGCGTGGCATTTTTCCAGGTTCAATGAAGCGTGAAGATGCCCTCGAGTACCACTCGTCTGGCCGCCCCGGAAAGATCGCGGTAGTACCGACCAAGCCACTCAACAATCAGCGCGACCTCGCACTCGCCTACTCGCCCGGAGTTGCGGTGCCCTGCCTCGAGATCGAGGCCCACCCCGACGACGCCTACAAGTACACGGCGAAGGGCAATCTCGTCGCGGTAGTAAGCAACGGGACCGCAGTGCTCGGGCTCGGCAACATCGGCGCGCTGGCCGCCAAGCCCGTGATGGAGGGCAAGGCAAATCTGTTCAAGCAGTTCGCTGATCTCGACGTGTTCGATCTCGAGGTGGGGTCGGAGAATCCCGACGACGTCATCAAGTTCTGTCAGCTGCTCGAGCCCACCGTCGGTGGAATCAATCTCGAAGACATCCGCGCTCCCGATTGCTTTTACATCGAGGAGACGCTGCGGAAAACGATGAAAATCCCCGTCTTCCACGACGATCAGCACGGCACGGCAATCATCTCCGGCGCCGCATTGCTGAACGCACTCGAATGCGTGGGGAAGAAAATCGAAAAGATCCGCGTCGTCTTCTCCGGCGCGGGCGCCGCGGCGATATCGACCGCGGAACACTATGTGAGGCTCGGAGTTCCGCGGGAGAACATCCTGCTCACTGACCGGCAGGGCGTGGTCTATGAAGGGCGGCCGGGCACGCTCGATCCGTACAAGGCGAAGTTCGCGAACAAGACGAAGGCGCGCACCATTGCCGACGCTCTCGTCGGCGCGGATGTATTCGTCGGCCTCTCGGTCGCCGGTGCGATTACGGGCGAGATGGTCGCGAAGATGGCGAAGAAGCCGATCGTCTTCGCGCTCGCCAACCCCGAGCCGGAGATTCTGCCGGACCAGGTACGCGCAGTACGCTCCGATGCGATCATCGCCACCGGCCGCAGCGACTTCCCAAATCAGGTCAACAACGTGCTCGGCTTTCCGTTCATCTTCCGCGGAGCGCTCGATGTGCGCGCGACGCAGGTGAACGAGGAGATGAAGATGGCGGCAACGCGCGCGCTGGCGGCCTTGGCGAAGGAAGACGTTCCCGAAAGTGTGTCGCGCCTGTACGGACTACGTTCCGTAAAATTCGGTCCCGACTACCTGATCCCCTTCGCTTTCGATCCGCGCGTCCTGCTCTGGGTGGCGCCGGCGGTCGCCTGGGCAGCCGTCGCCAGCGGCGTCGCAAAGGAGATGATCGACCTCGAGAACTACCGCGAGCAGCTGGAGGCGCGGCTGGGAAGGGCGCGCGGAATAATGCGCGGAATAATCAATCGCGCGGTGCGCGACCCGAAGCGCGTCGTATTGCCCGAGGGCGAGGAGCCGAAGATCATTCGCGCCGCGCGCATGATCGTCGATGAAGGAATAGGGTCGCCGATTCTTCTCGGGCAGCGCGACACGATTCAGCGCATCGCGGAAGAGAATCATATCTCCCTCCGCGACATCCAGATTGAGGATCCGGCGAAGTCCGACAAGCGCGACAAGTACGCGGATTATTTGTGGCAGCGCCGGCAGCGGAAAGGGCTGAGCCACGGCGAAGCGCACCAGCTCCTGTTCAACGGCAACTACTTCGGCTCATGTATGGTAGCGTGCGGCGACGCCGACGCTCTTCTCTCCGGTGTCGGTATGCACTACCCCGAGACGATTCGGCCCGCGCTACAGGTGATCGGCGCCCATCCGAAGGCCGAGATAGTGAGCGGGCTCTACATGCTCGTGTTCGAGAAGCACGTTATCTTCTGTGGAGACACCACGGTCAACATCGATCCCACCGCGGAGCAATTGGCGCAGATAGCCTACTCCGCCGGGCGGATCGTTCGCACCTTCGGCATCACGCCGAAGATCGCGATGCTCTCCTTCTCCAATTTCGGCTCGGTGCGCCATCCCGAAGCAGAGAAGGTGGCGAAAGCCGTAGCAATTCTGAGAAAGCGGGATCCTTCGCTCATCGTCGACGGCGAGATGCAAGCCGACACGGCCATGGACGAGAACATCCTTCGCTCGAGTTACCCGTTCAGCGCGCTGAAAGAGCGCGCAAACGTGCTGATATTCCCCAACCTCAGCGCGGGGAATATCGCCTACAAGCTGCTGCATCATCTCGGGGGAGCGACCAAAATCGGACCTTTCCTCGTGGGTATGAATCTTCCCGTACACGTGCTGGAGCAGGGCGCCGACGTTCAGGACATCGTGAATATGGCCGCTGTAGCGGTGATGGACGCGCAGCAGCGGATCAATGAGAGGACGAGCTTGTAATGGCAACTGAGATCAAGCCGCAGCGCCCTTCGGTCGCGAGAGAGAGCAGCATTGGATTGGGCAGACAGGAACTCGCCCCGCGAGGCGAGGTGCACTGGAATTTGATTGCGCCCGAGCTCTTTAAAGCCGCCGCTCGACGCGATGAAGGTGAATTTGCCGAGATGGGTCCATTCGTCGCGGTCACCGCGCCTCACACCGGCCGGTCACCCAACGACAAGTTCGTGGTGAAGGAGCCGTCATCCGAGAGGGACGTCGACTGGGGCAAGATCAACCAGCCTATCTCCCGCGAGAAATTCCAGCTGCTGCTGGGTGATCTCCAAAACTATCTCAACGATTGCCCCGAGCTCTTCGTCGAGGATCTCTACTGCGGCGCCGATCCGGCGTACCGCCTTTCAGTACGGTACGTGTCGCCCAACGCATGGCACATGGCGTTCGCGCGAAACATGTTCATCCGGCCGGAACGGAGTGATCTCCCGACATTCGATCCCAGCTTCACCGTTCTCCACGCGCCGGAGTTCCAGGCAGATCCCGCTAGGCACGGTACGCGAACCAGCACATTCATCGTCCTCAACCTCGCGGAGCGAACGATCCTGATCGGGGGCACGCGCTACGCCGGCGAGCTGAAGAAGTCGATGTTCACGGTCATGAACTATCTGCTCCCAAAGCAGGGCGTTCTCTCGATGCATTGCTCGGCGAACGTAGGTAAGGCCGGCGATACCGCGCTTTTCTTCGGGCTGTCGGGCACCGGGAAGACCACTTTGTCGACCGATCCTGATCGCGGGCTCATCGGCGACGATGAGCACGGATGGTCGGAAGAAGGAATCTTCAACTTCGAGGGCGGTTGCTACGCGAAGGTAATCAACCTGTCGCCAGAGACCGAGCCCGACATATATCAGACGACGCAGATGTTCGGCACCGTGCTCGAGAATGTGGTGCTCGACCCCGCCACCAAGAAGGTAAACTTCGGGGATCAGTCGATCACCGAGAACACCCGCGCCTCCTATCCGCTGCACTACATTCGGAATCACGTCGAGGGTGGTCGCGGCGGACATCCCAGAGAGGTCGTCTTTCTCACCGCCGACGCGTTCGGAGTGCTGCCGCCAATCGCGAAGCTCAGTCCTGAACAGGCGATGTACTACTTCCTTTCGGGGTACACGGCGAAGGTTGCCGGCACCGAACGAGGAGTGAAGGAGCCGCAGCCGACATTCAGCGCGTGCTTTGGCGCGGCTTTTCTCGTCTGGCACCCGACGAAGTACGCCAAAATGCTCGGCAAGCTCCTGAACGAGCACAACGCGAATGTGTGGCTCATCAACACTGGTTGGAGCGGCGGGGCGTACGGCACAGGAAAGCGAATGAAGCTGGCGCACACCCGGGCCATGGTGCGTGCAGCGCTCGCCGGCGAGCTCGACAACGTGAAGACCGAAACTGATCCAGTCTTTGGTCTCGCCATTCCGACGGAGATCAAGGGAGTGCCGAGCAAGGTGTTGAACCCGCGCGCGACGTGGCCGGATGCGGCCGCTTATGATGCGCAGGCCAGAAAGCTCGCAAAGATGTTTCGCGAGAACTTCGAAAAGTTCGGCAGCGTAGATTCGGCGACAAAGAACGCCGGCCCGAAGGGATAACGTCCTCAGAGCGGAGGGCCGTGAACTTCGAGATCCTGCGCGACCCTGTCTGGAATAACATTCGGGTCGACGAGCTGACGCTCGAGCTCGTCGACACGGAAGTGTTCCAACGACTGAGATACGTGCGCCAGCTCGGATGGACGTATCTCGTTTATCCGGGCGCGACCAACTCGCGTTTCGAGCACGCGCTCGGCACGCACCACCTCTCACGGCGCACGCTCGCGCTGCTATGCGAGTCTGAAGACGCGACCACCATCAGCGAAGACGAGCAGGCGATAGTCCGCTCGGCCGCTCTGCTGCACGATGTCGGGCACTACCCATTCTCGCACGCACTGGAAGAGATCGGCGCTCTGCATCATGAGGATGTCGCGCGGCCACTCATCACGCAGGGTGCTATTGCGTCGCTTCTGAGCTCGCGGCTCGGCCACGACGCGCCGGCCAGAGTGTTCGATCTGATCCGCGGTCAGAGCAAGAGCGCGCTTCAGGGACTCATCTCCGGCTCACTGGATCTCGACAAGATCGAATATCTGAAGCGCGACGCCTTCATGTGCGGTGTGCCATACGGCGAGATCGACGTCGACCGTCTGACGAATTCGCTGGTATTGGTCGATGATCCCGCGACGGGACGTTCCGCGATAGGGGTGCAGGAGAAAGCGCTCTCCGCGCTCGAGTCGCTGCTCTTCGCGAAATACCAGATGTACCGGAACGTGTACTGGCATCACGCTGTTCGAAGCGCGACGGCGATGTACAAGCGATTGGTGGAGGATGCGATTCAGGCCGGGATCGTCGATGGTCGATCTCTGGCGGCGTATACGGACGAAGGGCTGATGCACAGGCTCGAGAGCGCGTGGCCGACCCAACTCCTGGTCGCGCTGAAGGAGCGGAAGCTTTACAAGAGAGCGGCGGAGTGGCCGGCGGCGGAGCTGGACGACGATGCGATCGAGTGGATCGCCTCCGACCGAAAGCGTGTCACCGAGACGGAAAACCTGCTTGCCAGGGAATTCGGTCTCGCGGCGGGTGAGCTGCTCCTCGATTATCCAGCCAAGACCCAAATGCTGGGGCTCGATATTCCGGTCCTTCGCCGGAGCGGGAAAGTCGAGCGCCTGACCGGAGAGGGCTGGATCGGAACAATCAATCTGCCGTCCCTTTCCGAGGAGCTTTACAAAAGCGCGCGGTGGCTGCGCGTCTTTACCGCAAAGCGGACGAAACTCGAGCCACGCAGGATCCTCGACGCGCTGGAACGATTGGGCTGAGGCCCCGATATAACAGGGATGCGCCCTGGATTGCTTTCGCTCGCATCGGATGCAGAGACTGTCGTGGAGGGTTGGATGGCTTCCAGGAGGCACCGCGCCAACATCCTCGCGGCCGTTGTGACCTCCATCGTGCGTACAACACCCCCGAAAAGACCCCGTTTCCACACCATAACTTACGTAGTTGCAAGAGGTTATATGCGCTTTCCGGATGAGGTCACTAATTGTGACCTTCGATAAGGCTAAACAGTCCTCCGGACATGAGCCGACTCACCATCGCCGCTTCGTTCCTGCTCGCAATTCCGAGCTCATCCGTCGCGCAGCAGGTACAGGCATTCGCAGCATCAAACGACACGGGTCCGGTCTCGGACGCAATCTTCGAGACCAAGGACGCCGCGGCGCTCACCGTCGGTTTGACCCCGCTTTCAAAGAGCCAGCTGCGCAAGAACGAGCGCGAGGTCAGAATCTGGTACTCGAGCTTTGGCAATCCGCAGTTTCTGGTGATCATCCGACAGAGCGGCGCGGTTACAACCGGGCGCCTCCTGCTCTGGTGGGACCAGTACTACGAGACGTCACCCGCCTCGGCTGACACACGCGTCGACAACTTCGTGCGCGCCGGCTACGACTGTGGACCGATCTCCAAGCGCGACTCACATTTCGGCGAGGACCGCTGGATCAGCTCCGTCTGCGAGGCCAGGCTGAAAGGCACTGCGGACTGGAAGGCCTTCCTTTCCGAAGTCGAGGCACACGCGCTTCCACAATCGGACGCCACCGCCTCCTCGTCGGAAGATCAGACCGACAACCAGAACTGGGGCATCACCGTCGAGCGGAAGTCGGGCGCCAATTATGGCGTCTCGCACTATCACACCGCTCTGACCTTCGGCGCTCCCGAGCCTGGCCGCGGACCGAAGCTGCAGGACATGGTGAACGCGCTCGCGGGTACCACGAAGCGCCAGCCCGCCCTCGCGCAGCACTAGCACTTCCCCGCTGCGCTAGTCGCGCAGCTTCTCCAACTTCTCGTAAAACTTCAGCGCCTGCGGATTCGCGAGCGCTTCCGTGTTTCTCACCGGCCGCCCGTGAATGACTTCGCGCACCGCCAGCTCACTGATCTTTCCGCTGATCGTCCGCGGAATGTCCTCCACCTGAATGATCTTCTTCGGCACGTGAAGCGGGGTCGTGTTCTCCCGCAGGCGTGACGAGATCTTCGCGCGCAAACTATCGTCGAGGGTAAGTCCGGGCTGAAGCTTCACGAAGAGCACGATTCGCACGTCGCCCGGCGATCCTCCGTCGATCTCCTGCCCGACAGCGACGCTTTCGATGACCTCCGGGAGCTGTTCCACCTGTCGATAGATTTCCGCCGTTCCGATGCGAACGCCGCCGGGATTGAGCGTCGCATCGCTCCTGCCATAGATGATGTATCCGCGGTGCTTCGTAATCTCTGCCCAGTCCCCGTGACGCCAGACTCCGGGGGAATAGTCGAAATACGCGGCCTTGTACTTGGCCCCATCGGAGTCATCCCAGAATCCGATCGGCATGCTCGGAAAAGGCTTGGTGCATACAAGCTCTCCGGGAACTAACCTGACCGGCCGACCGCGGTCGTCGAACACATCCACCGCCATTCCCAGTCCCGGCGTCTGAATCTCCCCGCGGTACACCGGGAGAATCGGATTGCCGAGGACGAAGCAGGAGATGATGTCGCTCCCGCCGCTGATGCTGGCGAGGTGCACGTCGGATTTGACCTTGGAGTAGACGTAATCGAAGCTGTGATGCGCGAGCGGACTACCGGTGGAGAGAATCGCGTTCAGCTTCGACAGGTCGTGCTTCTTTCGTGGGACGAAGTCGGATTTCTCGAGCAGTGCCAGATACTTCGCGCTGGTCCCGAAGATTGTGATCCCCTCCTTGACCGCCATCTCCCACAGAATGTCCGGCGTTGGGGACAACGGAGCGCCGTCATAGAGAACGACCTTCGCTCCGACGGAGAGCGAGCTGACGAGCCAGTTCCACATCATCCAGCCGCACGTCGTGTAGTAGAAGATGCAGTCTTCGCGCTTGAGGTCGGTGTGGAGAATCAGCTCCTTGAGATGCTGCAGGAGCGTTCCGCCCGCGCTATGCACCATGCATTTTGGCAGTCCGGTCGTGCCGGACGAATACATGATGTAGAGCGGGTGATCGAACGGAAAGCGTTCCAGCTCCAGGTTCTTTGGCTGCCCCTCGTGCGTCGCCAGCTCGCTCTTGATCGGCTCGGTGGGCGTCTTCCCGATCATCCCCTCGGGCGGAGTCTTTCTGATTCCTCCCTCCGGCGGAGTCTGCCTGCTCGCAGCCACTCCCCACTGAATAGCGATGAAGCGCGCCCACAGTGTGCCCTTCCGCACTCCCTCCAGATCCGGCATCTGCTTTCTATATGGCGTGACGACGACGTGATCGAGCGACGGAATCCGGAACGCGATCTGGCGGAGACGCGGGAGCAGATCGATCTCTTTGCCGTTGTAGAGATATCCGTCGGCGGCGAAGAGAATCTTGGGCTCGATCTGGCCGAAGCGATCCATCACGCCCTGGGCGCCAAAATCCGGTGAGCACGACGACCAGATTGCGCCCAGGGAGGCAGTCGCGAGCATTGCGATCACGGCCTCGGGAATGTTGGGGAGCCATCCCGCGATGCGATCACCCGGCCGGACGCCGGCGGCGTTCAGCGCCAGGGCGAGAGTCCCCACCGCCTCGCGAAGCTCGCGGTAGGTGACGGTGCGCTGGTGACCTGCTTCATTCCACGAAGCGAGCGCCGGCTCGTCGTCGCTGAAGCGAAGCAGATTCTCGGCGAAGTTGAGACTCGCGTCCGGGAACCACCGCGGCCCTTTCTCCGGATCCGGAGGACCCATGTTATCGAGTCCCACTCCAACTCGCTCGGCGCCGCCACCCGTGCCGCGGTGGCCTATGATTCCGCAGAATCTCCACGCCAGCGACCAGAATCTTTCCGGATTCGCGACGGACCACTCGTGGAGCTGCCAGTACGAATCCGGAGAGTAATCAGGAACAGGCGGCCCGCCGCGCTCCTCCACGTATCGGAGAAACTCGGTCATGTTCGCCTTCACTACGCGCTCGGGCGAGGGAGTCCAAAGCGCCTCGCTCATTTCAGCTTCTGCCTCAGCTCGTTGGGGGATTGAACTGAGCGTGCTGTCCCTGTAGCCACGATTTGTGGTACTCGGGATCTTCGATTGCGAGCGCCGGCTTTGCGACCTTGAGCGGCCGGAAGCTGTCCATCATCACCGCCAGCTCGTCGGTGTACTTGGCGCCGATGCTCGCCTCCGCACGACCTGGATGCGGCCCGTGAGGAATTCCGTCCGGGTGGTGCGTGATGCTGCCGAATTCGATTCCCTTCCGGCTCATGAATTCACTCGACGCATAATAGAGCACCTCGTCGGAATCCACGTTGCTGTGATTGTATGGTGCGGGCACAGCCTCGGGATGGAAATCGTAGGGGCGCGGGCAGAACGAGCAGACGACGAATCCGTCTCCCTGGAAAGTCTGATGGACCGGGGGCGGTTGATGAACGCGGCCGACGATCGGCTCGAAGTCGTTGATGTTGAACGCCCACGGATAGAAGTATCCATCCCAGCCGACGACATCGAGCGGATGGTGATCGAGCACGATCTCGTTGATGCCGTCGTACTGCTTCACCAGGATCGGAAAATCTCCCATCTCGTCGATGGGATCGACAAACGTTGGACGCCGGATGTCACGCTCGGAGTATGGAGCGCCTTCGATCAGCTGCCCGAACTCGTTGCGATAGCGTTTGGGCCATCGCACGTGTCCCCTGCTCTCGAATGTCACGAGCTTGGGCTGCTCGGCGTTCAGGTCGAAGCGGTAGCGGTGAAGGATACCGCGGTGAATGACCAGATAGTCGCCTTCATGGAAGGGGAGCGCGCCATAAGTACTCTCCAGCACGCCGTTCCCTTTGCTTACGTAAACCAGCTCGTCTGCCTGCGCGTTACGGTAAAAGTGCGCGTCGTTCTCGTCGGGCTCGCAGTACAGCATTGCGATGTCCTGATTGAACAGGAGCGGCATGCGATCGAGAGTGGCGCTCCCACCTCTTTTCGCACGGGAGGTGAGGAAATGCCGGTGGTGCAGCGTCCGATCGGGGTCAGCCTCGTATTTCGTCTCGCCCACTCTGCGCACCGACTTCACCGTTGTCGGCGGATGAATGTGATAGAGGAGCGCGGAGGTCCCGGTGAAGCCCTCGTGTCCGACCAGCTCTTCGGCGTATATCCCACCGCCTGGCTTCTTGAACGCGATGTGCCGCTTTCGAGGAATCTGCCCGAGCGTGTGATAGATCGGCATGGTCTAGAGGTTTCCGCGGAGGTCTTGTTCGCGCTCGAGAGCTTCGAACAGCGCCTTGAAGTTGCCGGCGCCGAAGCTCTTCGCGCCCTTCCGCTGAATGATCTCGTAGAAGAGCGTCGGCCGGTCTTCCATCGGCTTCGAGAATATCTGGAGCAGGTAACCCTCTTCGTCGCGATCGACGAGAATGCCAAGATCACGCAGCGGAACCAGATCCTCGTCGATGTGTCCGACGCGCTCGATTACCGTGTCGTAGTACGTGCCGGGAACCCGCAGGAATTCGACGCCGTTGTCGCGAAGCTTCGTTACAGTCTCGATGATGTTGTCGGTCGAGATTGCAATGTGCTGGCATCCGGGTCCCTGATAGAACTCCAGATACTCATCGATCTGCGATTTCTTCTTTCCCTTCGCGGGCTCGTTGAGCGGGAACTTGATGCGCCCGTTGCCGTTCGCAACGACCTTCGACATGAGCGCGGAGTATTCGGTGGAGATCGCCTTGTCGTCGAAGGAGATCAGCTGGCTGAAGCCAAGTACATCCCCGTAATACTTGACCCACTTGTTCATTGCGCCGAGCTCGACGTTGCCGACGCAGTGGTCGATGTACTTGAGCCCGACACCCTGAGCATCGCCGCGTGCGGCGAACGGGACGAAGCCGGGCATGAACGGACCCTTGTAGCCCTTCCGCTCGACCAGACTGTGGATCGTCTCGCCGTAAGTGTGAATGCCGGCGATCACTACTTCACCGTGCTCATCCACCAGTGATTTTGGCTCGTAAGCGGGCTTGGCGCCGCGCTCGACGGCGAGTTTGAACGCCTTTCTCGCGTCGTCCACCCAGAGTGCGATGTCCTTGACGCCGTCGCCATGCTTGTGGACGTGGGTCGCGATGTCGCTGTCGGGGCGCAGCGCGGTGGTGAGGACGAGCCTTACCTTGCCCTGCTCCAGCACGTAGCTGGCTCGATCGCGCGTACCGGTTTCAGGCCCGCGGTAGGCCAGAATCTTGTACCCGAAGACATTGCGATAGAACTGCGCTGCCTGCTTCGCGTTTCCGACGTAGAACTCAACGAAGTCCGTTCCGTTGATCGGAAAGGTGTCCGTGACCTGCTCAGGTGCCGTAAGTGTCGCGGTTCCCATGACTTCTCCGGATTCAGCGCGGTGATTCACATTGGTGTCTACACGGGCTATGCGGCACCGTTCCTCGGAGGAAACGCGCCGGCTCATCTCTTAAACTAGCAAATACGACGCCGAAACGGGGGTGCAAAACCCCGTTTTGCTCGCTGACGGGTTTGCTGCTGGAACAACCCGCGACTAGGAAGAGCGAGGCTAGCAGCTCTCGGGATTCAGCTCTCACGCTTCGCCTCTCTGCCGCGCGCTTCCGCCAGCTTCTTCGCGATGCCCCGATAGAACGCGGCGTCGGCTACCTTGTTCTGCTCGTCGAGGCTGAGGGCCGCCAGCTCCAGCGCGTAAAGAATGTTGCCGAGGTAAAGCTGTGCTACAGCGGCTACGGAGTCGTTGTCGTCACCCATGCGTGCGAGCGGGCGGGATTGGCGTCACCTCGAGGTCGGTATTCGCCGACTCGGCCGCCAACACTCTCACTACCACCGCGGTGATGTTGTCGTTTCCGCCATTCATGTTCGCTTCCTGGATCAGAGCGTCGACGATTCGCTCTGGCTTGGCGCGCGACAGCAGAAGCTGCTGAATGCGCCTGTCATCGATCATTCCGGTCAAGCCGTCACTAGCGAGAAGAAACGCGTCACCGACATGGGCATCGCCGTCGAACACGTCCGGCTCGATCTCATCGGACATTCCGATGCAGCGAGTGATGACATTGCTTTGCGGATGCCTTCTCGCCTGCTCTGGCGTCAGAAGACCCGCATCGACCTGCTCCTGCACCAGCGAGTGATCCTTGGTGAGCTGGCGCAGCTCGCCGTCCCGCACGATATAGATGCGCGAATCACCCACGTGTCCCACAACGTACCTCGTCTCCGAGAGAAGAAGAGCGGAGACGGTGCTCCCCATTCCCAGCTTTTCCCGCTCGGTGCGCGTCCGTTCGAATACGGCCCGATTCGCATCGCGGAGCGCGCGAGCGACCCTGTCGTGCGCATCGGGTGACTCCAGGTCGTTCAGGTCGGAGAGGTCGTGGCTTACGATCTCCACCGCCATCTCGCTCGCGACTTCCCCGGCCGCGTGCCCGCCCATGCCGTCCGCGACTATGAACAGCCCGCGATAAGGGTTGGCCGAAGCGTGGAGCGAGTCCTCATTACCCTTTCTAACTCGGCCGACATCAGTGCGAGCCGCAACAGCAAGGTGCACTAGTGGGAGCTCATTGGAATGGAAAGACTGGTAGGTAAGTACGGCGGATGGAGGAATGACGACATCCCTTCGTGCCTGAAACTACGGATGCGCCAAATGAGCGGCAAGCGTCACCCGGCGCGCTGCAGAAACGACTCGGACTCCCCCGCCTGCAGACGCCACAGCGTACTGTAGAGACCGCCTCCCTCGAGGAGCTCGCGGTGAGTCCCG
Organism: Gemmatimonadaceae bacterium; assembly: GCA_035544855.1. Lineage (GTDB taxonomy): Bacteria > Gemmatimonadota > Gemmatimonadetes > Gemmatimonadales > Gemmatimonadaceae > UBA4720. Next base: position 14,133 of record DASZZU010000311.1, read on the forward strand.
CGCTCCGCGATTTCTCCATGATGCAGCACCAGGATCATGTCGGCGTTGGCGATGGTGCTCAGTCTGTGGGCTACGGCGATCGTAGTTCTGCCGGCGACCAGCACGCTGAGCGCCGCGTGAATCTCCGCTTCGATCTCGCTGTCGACGGCGCTCGTCGCCTCATCGAGTAGCAGCAGGGGCGCATTCGCGGCGATCGCCCGAGCGAAGGAAAGCAGCTGACGCTCGCCCACGCTTATCGATGCTCCGCGCTCACCGAGAACCTGGCCGTAGCCCTGAGGGAATCCTCGAATGATGCGATCGGCGCCGACTTCCGCCGCGGCGCGTACTACCGCCTCGTCGCTGATCGGATTGGACAGCCGGATGTTCGTGGCAATGTCGCCCGCGAAGAGGAAAATATCCTGCTGCACGTACCCGATCAAAGAGCGCAGCTCCTGGAGCGGCATCGTGCGAATGTCGACGCCGTTGATCGTAATGCGGCCGCGCTGTGGATCGTAGAAGCGCATGAGCAGGTTGACTATAGTCGTCTTCCCCGCCCCGGTGTGGCCGACGAGAGCAAGCGTCTCACCTGGCCGCGCGGTAAAGCTGACGCCCTTCAGCACCCATTCCACTGGCGTGAGCTCGTGCTCGGCTCCCGGCTTGTGCTTCGCCAGATGCGCCACGTCGTACGCGAACCATACGTCTTCGAACACGACTTCCACTCCGGGCTTCTTCTTCAGCGCTCCGACTTCCTGGGCGTTGTCGACGACGGTCGGCAAAGTGTCGAGCAGTGTGAAGATTCGCTCCGAGCTCGCCATCGCCGTCTGCAAAATGTTGTACTTCTCCGAGAGGTCCTGCAGCGGCTGGAAGAACCGCCGCACCAGCTGGAGGAACGCCGCGACGGTCCCCACGGTCAACAAGTTCGCGTGCACGCGCGCGGCGCCGGCGACGATGAGTATCGCCAGCGCAATCGACGTCAGAAGCTCGATCACCGGGAAGTAGAGCGCGTACACGGTGATGGACTTGAGATGCGCGTCGAGGTGCGAGCGATTCAGGTCGTCGAATCTTTGCGCCTCGCGCTGCTCCTGGCCGAACAGCTGGACGATTCGCATTCCAGTCAGACGCTCCTGGAGGAACGAGTTGATCCTTGCCAGCCGGACGCGAATGTCGCGATAGGTCTCGCGCACCCCTTTCCGGAAGAGTCCCGAGACTAGAACGACGAATGGGATTACCGCGAACGATGCGAGAGCGAGACGCCAATCCATGATGAGCATCGCGACGCTGATGGCGACCAGGGTGAACAGATCGCCGAGTCCCGCCACGACGCCGGAAGTGAAGAGCTCGTTCAGCGTCTCCACGTCTGAGGTGACGCGCGTGATCAATCTGCCGGCTGGATTTCGGTCGAAATAGGAAACCGATAGCCGCTGGAGATGCTCGAAGATCTCCATCCTCAGATCGCGCATGACGCGCTGGCCGAGGAGACTGGTGAGCCAGGTCTGACCGTACGAAGTAACGAACTCGGTCAGGAGCGCGAGGAAGAAAAGCGCGGTCGAGATGATCACGATCCGCAGGTTGTGGGTCGGTACAGCTACGTCGATCACCCGCCGCGTGAGAAGCGGACCGACCACCTGAATCGCGCCTTCCACGCAGAGAAGAGCGAAAGCGCCGTACATCAATCCTCGGTACGGTCGAGTGTACACCAGCAGACGACGCATCAGCTTGCGGTCGTAAGCTTTGCCGAGAATGTCGTCTTCGTGTGGTTGGGTTGCGGGGGCAGTCATTCAGCCGTATCCTAGCCGGGTTGCAGGTGTGACGCTACGTACAGCTGACCTATGGTACGCAGGTTGCACCTGCGTGGCACCGATGTTCCATCCTGTCGGCTCACGTAAAACCATACTGGAGGGAAGATGGGAATTCTCGCATGGATCGTTCTTGGTCTGATCGCGGGCGCGATCGCCAAGGCCATCATGCCGGGCAATGATCCCGGCGGCATCATCGTTACCATGATTATCGGCATCGTAGGTGCGTTCATTGGTGGCTTCCTCGGGAACATGCTCACAGGCGTGGGACTGAATGGATTTTCAATCCAGAGCATTATTCTCGCTGTCATCGGCGCGCTGATCTTCCTGTGGATCTATCGGATGGCGACGAGAAACCGCGGCGCGCCGCGCGTTCCGTAAGGCACCACCCGCTTCACGCAGGGAAAGGGTTTGCCGCTCTGGCTCTACTGGATTCTTTTCGGACTCGTCGCCGGGACACTGGCGAAGTTTCTGGTGCCAGGGCGGGACCCTTCGGGTTGTATAATCACTATCCTCCTCGGCATCGTCGGCGCCTTCCTCGGTGGCTGGCTGGGTACGCGATTCTTCGGATGGGGACAGATCGCCGCCGGCGAGTTTGACTTCCGCTCCATCGGCATCGCAACCGTCGGGGCGATCGTCCTCCTTTTGTTGGGCCGCGTCGTCAGGCGATTGTAGGGAAGTTCGACCGAACTCTCAGTCCTAAGCGAACTATAATTCGGCCTATCTTCGGTGCCGAGTTTAGATTTCGGACGTGAAGGAGAGTATCGTCGTCCGCGGCGCCCGACAGAATAATCTCAAAGGATTCGACCTCGAGATACCGAGACGCACGGTCACGGTGATCACGGGTCCGTCCGGCTCGGGAAAATCCTCGCTCGCGTTCGACACTATCTACGCCGAGGGACAGCGGCGCTATGTAGAGTCGCTCTCATCCTATGCGAGACAGTTCCTCGAGCGCATGGAGAAGCCCGACGTCGATTCGGTCGAAGGGCTGTCACCCGCTGTCGCGATCGAACAGAAGAATCCGACCAAAACCTCACGCTCCACGGTGGGTACGGCGACGGAGATCTACGACTATCTCCGCCTTCTCTGGGCGCGGGTCGGACACACGTTCTGCCCGAATTGCGGGCGGGAGATCAAGCCCGACACTGTGCAGTCGGTAACGGACAAAGTTCTCGCTCTCCCGACCGGGACGCGGTTCTACGTCACCTTCCCCCTCAGACTCTCCAACAAAGTCACCCACGACGTGGTGATCGAGAACTTGCGCGCGCAAGGATTTCTGCGGGTGGCGATCGACGGGATCGTGATGCACCTCGACGAGCTTGCCGATTCGAAGCGCGACGTCACGCGCGCAAAAGAGCTCCTCGTGGTTGTGGACCGATTAACCTCTTCTCCGGAGAGCTCCGGTCGATTGAGCGACGCGGTCGGGACTGCGTTCGCGGATGGAGAGGGAGATTGCGTGATCCTCCTCAGCGAGCCGGTCGTATCACCGCCTGACGGTCTGACGGTCAACAGGCTTCGCTTCACCGAGCGATTCGAGTGCCCCCACGACGGGACAATCGCGCCGACACCCACTCCACAGCTTTTCTCGTTCAACAATCCGCGTGGAGCGTGCAGCCAGTGCAACGGATTCGGCGCTAACCTCGAGTACGACGAGACGTTGATCGTTCCCTACCCCGCCCGCTCGCTCGGCGATGGCGCCATCGATCCGTGGACCAAGCCCCGCTACGACAACAAGCGGCGAGCGCTGGCCGAGTTCGCCAAGCGCGAAAGAATTCCGATGGACAAGCCGTGGGATCAGCTCAGCGCCGCGCATCGCCAGCTGCTGCTGCATTCCAAGACTCGCGGGTACAAGGGAATTTTTCCCTTCCTTCGTGATCTCGAGGAGAAACGATACAAGCAATACATCCGCGTCTTTCTGCGGCAATATCAGACCGCGCAGGAGTGTCTACGCTGTCATGGAACCAAGCTCCAACCTGAAGCGCTCAATGTGCGCGTCGGCGGGCTCAACATCGCGCAGGTGGCGGAGCTTCCCGTCGACGAACTCGCTGTCTGGCTGAACGAGCTCAAGCTCAGCGAGTTCGAGCGCAGTATCGCCCAGATGATTCTCAAGGAAGCTCGCGACCGCGTGACGTTTCTCCGCGACGTCGGACTCGGCTATCTGTCCATGAATCGCGCGACGCGCACGCTCTCTGGCGGCGAGGCGCAGCGCATTGGCCTCGCCAACTCACTCGGGTCGCAGCTCGTAGACACGTTGTACGTCCTCGACGAGCCATCCATTGGACTGCACTCGCGCGACATGGACAGGCTGCTCAAGCTGCTGCAGCGGCTGCGCGATGCCGGCAACAGCGTGCTCGTGGTCGAGCACGATCTCGCCGCAATCGAGATGGCTGATTATATGGTCGAATTGGGACCGGGAAGCGGCGAAGCCGGAGGCCAGATCGTATTCGCGGGACCGATCTCGCGCATAGCCGAGAGTCCGCTCACGGGACAGTACGTAACGGGAGCGCGGACGATTCCGCTGCCGAGCGAGAGGCGCAGACTCGGTCCACGCTGGATTACGCTGACCGGCGCGCGCGAGCACAATCTCCAGGATGTCGAAGTCCGGATTCCGCTCGGAGCACTGACTGTCGTGACAGGAGTGTCGGGATCGGGAAAGAGCACACTCGTGCACGACGTGCTCTACCACGCCCTTGAGACTCACCTCATGGGCGGACACTCGGCGAAGCTTCACCTCGGCGAGAAAGTCGGAGAATACGAGACTATCACGGGGTTCGATGCGCTCGAGGACGTCGTGATGATCGATCAGAGCCCGATCGGGAAATCACCGCGGTCCAACCCCGTCACCTACGTGAAAGCGTTCGACGAGATCCGAGGCATCTTCGCGGATACTCCGCTCGCGCGTCAGCGGAAGTACACGCCGGGGACTTTCAGCTTCAACGTCGAGGGCGGACGGTGCGAAGCGTGTGAGGGTGCTGGCGCGCTCGAAGTCGAGATGGTCTTCATGGCCGACGTGTTCGTCCCATGCGAGGACTGCGGAGGAAAGCGCTACAAGCCGGAAGTGCTCGACGTGACGGTGCGCGGGAAGAACATCCACGAGGTGCTCAATCTCACCGTCGATCAGGCAATCCGTTTTTTCCCGCGCGAGGAAAAACTGGGACAGGCGCTCTGGCAGCTCCAACAGGTAGGACTCGGATATGTTCGTTTGGGGCAGCCGGCGACCACGCTATCCGGGGGAGAAGCGCAGCGCATCAAGATCGCGCGCGAGCTGGCGCTGGCAGGAAAGAAATCCGGGAAAAAGATGTACGTCCTGGACGAGCCGACGACGGGGCTTCACCTCGAGGACATCCGAAAGCTGGCGAAGGTTTTCGATCGCCTGATCGAGCAGGGACACTCGCTCGTCCTGATCGAGCACAATCTAGACGTGATCAAGCTCGCGGACTGGGTGATCGACCTGGGTCCCGAAGGTGGGATCGGCGGTGGAAAGGTGGTTGCAATGGGACGCCCGGAGGAAGTCGCGCGCGTGAAAGAATCACACACTGGCCGCTGGCTCGCTCCATTGCTCGAGCGCCGCGCGCCGCCCAGAGAATTATCGCCGCGATTGATGCTCGCTGAAGTCGCGCCTAGGTCGACCCAGCTCGCGCTTTAGTTCAAACGAGAGCTATTAGTTGCGCGACTCCTGAGCGATTCGCGCGAGCTTCGCCGAGAGAGCGCGCGGCGCGATTCTGTTGGCTTGCGCGATGATCTTGTTTTTGATTCCAGGAATGGCGAGACGCTTTCCCTGCATCATCGCATCGTAACCGTACTTCGCCACGTCAGCGGCGTCCGCGATGCCGAACGTATTGAAGAGGCGCGAGTTCGTCATTTGCGCCGCCTCGGCGAAGTCTGTGTGCGTTGGTCCGGGACAGAGTGCGGTGACGCTAACGCCGGTGTTGCGCAACTCCTCCGCGAGTGCCTCTGAGAAGCTGAGAACATACGCCTTGGTGGCGTAATACACCGCCATTAGAGGTCCCGGTTGAAACGCGGCCGTCGACGCGACGTTGAGAACCCGGCCGGACTTGCGCTTGATCATCGCCGGGATGAAGAGCTTGGTCAGGTGAGTGAGCGCAACGATGTTGACCTGGATCATGTCGAGCTCGCGTTGGAGCTTCGTCTCCGCGAACTCGCCGCCCAAACCGAAGCCAGCGTTGTTGACCAGGACTTCGATGTTGATGTCTTCGTTGCGAAGAAAGTCGAAGATTGCCTGGGGAGAGTCCTGGAGCCTGAGGTCGGCGGCGAAGACGTGCGCCTTCACGCCGAACTTTCCTTCCAGCTGGCCCGCCGCCGCTTCGAGTGCGTCGCGTTTTCGGGCGACGAGCACGAGATCGAATCCACCGCGGGCGAGGCTTTTCGCGAGCTCGAGTCCAATCCCGCCAGAGCCGCCAGTAACCAATGCGGTCTGGCGTTGAGTACCATTTCGTTTTGCGCGCATCCGCTGAAGTTACCGAACGAGGTTACAGTGGAGTTACTCTCGAAGGATGATACCACATCGGTTGATTCCGATAGTGAGAGTGGCTAATTTTCATAGCTATTCCCGAGTAGCTCAGGTGGTAGAGCAGGTGACTGTTAATCACCGGGTCGGGGGTTCGAGTCCCTCCTCGGGAGCTGTTGAAGCACAAGGACATAACTGTTGAATTGCAACGGGTTAGCCTCGCGGCTAGCCCGTTTTGCTTTGTTGCGTGGTTTTGTAGATGCTTGTTGCCAGGTGTGGTTTTTGGGCGCGTTCGGGTAACTCTAGGATAACTTTTCTTGCCTCGTTC
>DASZZU010000312.1:0-14976 GCA_035544855.1 Gemmatimonadaceae bacterium
TGAAGCGCTTGATCTCTCCGCGCAGATCGTCGAGCGGAGACACCACGGCGGTCTGAGTGCCGGCCCCCTCGAGCAGCGCGTTGAGCCTTACCGCCGGCTCGACATCGGTGAGCGTGATTAAAACTTTCATCGCGCGGGTGGCGCCCCCGTCGGATGCTCCGTCACCCGACCGCGCAGCACATCGCAAGCGTGCTGAACGATTGGGTCTATCGCCTCGAGCCCATCGCGCGCCCCGCCCGGCGACCCCGGAAGATTTATTATCAGCGTCCCTCCGCGCACACCGGCGACGCCGCGCCCCAACGCCGCACGCGCAAAGTTGGGGAGCGCGATCACGCGGATTCTCTCCGCGATTCCCTCCGCTTCACGCTCGATCACCGCGCGAGTCGCTTCGGGCGTGACGTCCCGCTCCGACAAACCGGTCCCGCCGGTCGTAATCACCAGCTCGGCGTCGTCCACGTCGGCGGCGCGAATGAGTGCGCGTACGATCTCCGTCGTTTCATCGGCGCATGCGGTGGCGGAGACGATCTCGTGATTCCTGGCGCGCGCCCAGCCCGCGATGATCGCACCCGATGCATCCTGGCGCTCGCCGCGCACCACCGAGTCGGAGACGGTTATCACGGCTACGCGCATGCGAGGGCCTTCGCGAGATGTCGCAACCGTGTGCTCGGTTAGAGTCGGCTGCCGTCTTTGTAGAACGGCATCGTCTGCACGACGGCGGGAACGCGCTTGCCACGGATCTCGATCTCCAGCGGAGATCCCTCCGCCGCCGATTCAGGCGGCACGTACGCCGTTCCGATCGGAATTCCCAGCGTCGGGCTCATCGTCCCGCTCCTCACTTCTCCGCTCGGCCTTCCATTCGCGAACACCGGATAGCCGTGGCGCGGGAACGACCGCTCGGGCGTGGTGAATCCAATGAGCTTTCGCTTCAGCCCCTGCTCTTTCTGCTTCGCGAGCGCGTCCCGGCCTACGAAGTCTCCCTTTTTCATCTTGACGAGCCAGCCGAGTGAAGCCTCGAGGGGCGTGGTGGTGTCGTCGAGATCGTTGCCGTAGAGCGCCATCCCCATCTCGAGACGCAGCGAGTCGCGCGCGCCGAGCCCGGCCGGTGTCACTTCGCCCGACGCGGTGAGCGCATCCCAGATTTTCTTTGCCTGCTCGCCCGGGAAGTAGAGCTCGAATCCATCCTCACCCGTGTAGCCGGTGCGCGAGATGTAAACCTTGTCCACGCCGGCAATCTTTCCGGTGACGAACTCGTAGTACTTGATCTTCGACAGGTCTACGTCGGTGTGCTGTTGCAGAATGCGCGCGGCGTCCGGACCCTGGAGCGCGAGCAGCGCGATCTGGTCGCTGATGTTCTCGAGCTTGGCCTCCGGGAATTTTTTCAGGAAGCGCGAGATGTGCGCGAAATCCTTGTCGATGTTGGAGCCGTTTACGACCATCAGTACCCGATCGTCGTCGCGATAGACGAGGCAATCGTCCACGATCGTTCCGTCCTCGCGCAGAATCGTCGAGTAGTGCGCCTGGCCCGGCTTGAGCGCGGCGACATCGTTGGTCGTGACGTAGCTCACGAAGTCCACAGCCTGTGGCCCGCGCACGATGAACTCGCCCATGTGGCTGACGTCGAACAGGCCCGCCTTTTCACGCACAGCCTTGTGCTCGGCGGTGATCCCGGTGGGATACTGGACGGGCATCTCGAAGCCGGCGAAGGGGACGATCTTGGCGCCCAGGGCGGCGTGAACGTCATGCAAGGGCGTCCGCTTGAGCGTAGTTGCATCGGGCATCGTCTGAGGGGGACCTGAATGGAGAGGGTGGCCCCAATATGCGCGAAGCGCCCATCGATTTCGAGGGGCGCCGTGACAATTTGGCAGAGAAGGACGAAAAAGCCCTGCCTAATCCATCAATTCGGCTCCGGTGACCTCCTTTACCTCGCCCTGGCTGGGGCGAGAGCCGGTGAGCTTCCCTCGTAGAACCTCGAAGAGGATTATGGGTCGGGGCTTATTGACCTTCATGTAGCAGGCGTAGTCGGCGTCCACGAGGATGAGGGCGATACGGGAATCGGTGGGCCCGCCGTCGCGGTCTCCTCCGTGGTCGCCGAACCATGCCTTCCAGTCCTCTTTATATAGTTGCCGGATCTTCGACCGGTTTTTGGACACCCGAGCGATGCCGGACACCGAAACCCATTCGTGAGTCCGGTTGTTGTAATACGAGCAGTTTACGTGCGGATCGAGCGCGAGCTCGTCGAGCTTGTGGGTGGTAGCGTCGGTGACGAACCAGAGGTCCGCGCCCTCGGTCCGTTCCTGTTGTGTCGCCATCGGTCGTGAGACGAGCTGGCCGTCGGGCCGGCGGGTGGTGAACATCGCCGTCTCGATGCCTTCGATCAGATCATACAGCTCGTCGATTTTCTTGGACTGCGCCATGCTCTCCTGCTGTGCAGAACACATGCCGATTGCCCGAGAGAGAGAGACTGACCGGGGTTCGCTGCCTGCTAAAGTTTTTCTCCGCCCATCAGCACCGCCATGATTGCCTTCTGTATATGAAGGCGATTCTCGGCCTCGTCCCAGACCCTGCTCTGCGGCCCGTCGATGACCTCGGCGGCCACTTCCTCCCCACGGTGCGCCGGCAGACAGTGGAGAAAGATCGCGCCTTCCTTTGCGCGCTTCATGATCGATGTGTCGACACGGTAGCCCTTGAAAGCCTTCTCGCGGATCGCCTGCTCCTCCTCCTGCCCCATCGACGCCCAGACGTCGGTGTTGATGACGTCGGCCTTGTCAGCCGCCTCGGCGGGATCGCGCACGACTCTCACTTTGGCCTTGGACTGGGCGCGTTGGAGAATCATCGGATTGGGATCGTAGCTCTCGGGGCACGCGAGCGTGAGCTCGAACCCGAGCACGTACGCCGCGTTGAGCCACGAGTTCGCCATGTTGTTGCCGTCCCCGATCCAGGCGAAGCGCTTCCCCTTGTAGCCGCCAAGGTGCTGGTTGACGGTGAGAAGGTCGGCGAGAACCTGGCACGGGTGCACGAGGTCGGTGAGGCCGTTGATGATCGGCACGTCGGCGTAGCGCGCCAACTCTTCTATCTCGGAATGGGCAAAGGTCCTGATCATGATCCCGTCGACGTAACGCGAGAGAACGCGCGCGGTGTCGGCGATGGGCTCGCCGCGTCCGAGCTGCATGTCGCGAGGTGAGAGAAAGAGCGCATGCCCACCGAGCTGCCAGGCGCCGACCTCGAACGACACGCGCGTGCGGGTGGATGATTTCATGAAGATCATCGCCAGCGATTTTCCGGCGAGGGGCTTCTTCTTGTACTTCCCGTTGCGCATCGATTCGGCGAGCGAGAACAGCCTGTCGATCTCCTTCGCAGAGAAGTCGGGGATCTGAAGCAAATCCCGGTGTGCCTGTTGTTTGGTCGTCTTTCGAAGCATATATGAGCTAAGCGAAGATTCCGTATGGTGGTGCGTTGCGCCGGAAATATACTATTACCGCGCGACAACTCCCTCTCGCCGAGGGCTGGATGATCCTCCTTCCGATTCGTCTGCTGTGCTCGAGCTTATTTATTTTCGCGCTCGCCGGCTGTCACAGCTCAGATGCGACTGGCACCGGCGGCACGACTCTCCCGCCGGGCCTCACGCTCAAGCTGAACCCGTTCGTAACGACCGGACTCTCGAGCCCGGTCTTCCTTACCCAGCCGCTCAACGACGGCCGGATCTTCGTCGTCGAGCAGGGCGGAAGAATTCGAGTGATAAGCAACGGCGTGCTGCAGACGACGCCATTTCTCGACATCACGAGCAGAGTGCTGAGCGGGGGCGAGCGCGGACTGTTCAGTGTCGCGTTTCATCCACAATACGCAACCAACCATTTCTTCTACGTGTACTTCACCACCCAGACGAACGGCGACATCCGGATCGAGCGGTTCACAGCGACCACCGCCGATGTAGCGGATCCCGCCACGTCGAAGCTGATATTGACCGTCGCGCATTCGACGCAAGCCAATCACAATGGCGGGCTCGTCAGCTTTGGTCCTGACGGAATGCTTTACGCCGGTCTGGGAGATGGCGGCGGTGGCGGTGATCCGTCTGGCAACGGTCAGAATTACAACGCGTTGCTCGGATCGTTGCTGCGGCTCGATGTGGACGGCGGCGACCCGTACCGCGTCCCGCTGGACAATCCGTTCATCAATCAGACAAATCGGCGCGGCGAGATCTGGGCGAAGGGGTTGAGGAATCCATGGCGATACGCCTTTGATGCGCCGACTGGATTGCTCTACATCGCGGATGTCGGCCAGAATCTGCACGAGGAGGTGGACGTCGCCACTGCATCGACTGGTGGACTCAATTACGGCTGGAACATTATGGAGGGCGCCAGCTGTTACAATTCGTCGAGCTGCACCCAAAGCGGCTTCGCGGCCCCGATCATTGATTACGGGCACACCAGCGGGGCGTGCTCGATCACTGGCGGATACGTGTATCGCGGAAGCGCGATCCCCGCCATTCGCGGCCATTACTTCTATTCAGATTACTGCTCGGGATTTCTGCGCAGCTTCAGATACTCGAATGGATTGGCGGTAGATAAGAAGGACTGGAGTCTGACGATGAGTACCGTGGCATCGTTCGGCGTTGACGCCGCTGGTGAGCTTTATGTGATGTCGGGCAACAGCATTCTGAAGATCGCGCAGGGTAGCTAAACGCCGGTAATTCGCCGAGGTAGGCGTTCACTTTGTCACACTTCACGGAGGGCCAGACCATGCGTCGTTACGAGCTCGTTTCCGGCGATAACAACAACGAAACGGAGCACAGATGATTCGCAAACTGAAATCGGGGAAGTACCGACTCTATTCTCGAAAAAAGGATCCGAAGACTGGGCGGCGCCGCAATCTCGGCACGTTCAAGAGTCTCACCGCGGCAAAGAAGCACGAGCGCGCGGTGCAGTTCTTCAAGCGTCGCGGATAGGAGGCCGGCCATGAAATTCGACGCGACCGCCGCTTGATCTACCGCGCGCTCGCCGATCTGGCACTCGGCGTTCATCTTGCGTTCGTCCTCTTCGTGGTGCTGGGAGGACTGCTGGTGCTGCGGTGGCCGCGGCTGGCGTGGCTGCACATTCCCGCCGCGATATGGGGTGTTCTGATCGAGTACACCGGTTGGATCTGTCCGGTTACGCCGCTCGAGAAAGCATTCCGGACTCGCGGCGGCGAGGCCGCTTACAGCGGTGGATTCATCCAGCATTACATACAGCCGGTTCTTTATCCGGCCGGTCTCACGCGCTCGACGCAGGTCGTGCTTGGCAGTATCGTGCTGATTCTGAACCTCGCCGCATACGGCATCGTGATATCCAGGATGAGAAGTCGCGTCCCGATCTAGAGGATGTACCGCCTCAGGTCCTCGTCGTCGGCTATGGTCTTGAGCCGGCTCCGCACCAGCGCCTGATCGACGCGCACCGTTTTTACGCCGCTGTCGGGTAGCCCGAACAACACGTCCTCGAGCAACGTCGTCATCACCGTGTGCAGTCTGCGCGCTCCGATGTTCTCCATCCGATCGTTCACTTGCGCGGCGATCTTTGCGATTTCGGCGACACCATCGGGAGTAAACTCGAGCGTCGCACCTTCGGCCTCGACCAGCGCTGAATACTGCTTCGTCAGCGCGTTTTCGGGCTCCGTCATGATGCGCACGAAATCCTCTTCCGTGAGCGACTGAAGCTCCACACGAATCGGGAATCTTCCCTGAAGCTCGGGGATGAGGTCGCTCGGCTTCGCGACGTGGAACGCGCCCGCCGCGACAAACAGAACGTGATCCGTCTTCACCATGCCATGCTTGGTCTGCACGTTCGAGCCTTCGACAATGGGAAGCAGGTCGCGCTGTACCCCCTCACGCGAGATGTCCGGTCCGCCCATGTTCGGGCCGCGTTGGCCGGCGATTTTATCGATCTCGTCGAGGAAGATGATGCCCATCGTCTGGACGCGCTCGAGCGCGTCAGCGGTGACGTCTTCCTTGTCGATAAGCTTCTCCAGCTCTTCGCCGAGGAGGATCCGCCGGGCTTCCGAGACCTTGACCGTCCTGCGCTTCTTGCGCTTGGGCAGCATGTCCTGGAGCATCTCGGAGATGTTGTCCATTCCCTCGGGCGCCCCCTGCGGCACCATCATGTCGAACATCACCGGCGTTTGCTGCGTCACCTCGATCTCGAGCTCACGATCGTCCATCTGGCCGTCGACCAGCAGCTGCTTGAGCTTCTCCCGGGTGCGCTTGTAACGAACCTCGGAGGCGTCGGTCTCGTGGGAAACCGAGCCGCCCGGCGAGACGACGAACAAGTGCGCGCCTCCCGCGGCCGCCGACGGCGTGGGAGCGGACTGTTTGATGTCGGGCGGGACGGGCAGCAGGAGATCGAGCAGCCTCTCTTCCACTTTCTGCTTCGCTATCTCCTGGACTTCGCCCTCGCGCTCACCACGGACCATGTTGATTGCGCTCTCCACCAGATCGCGCACCATCGATTCTACGTCGCGGCCGACGTACCCGACCTCGGTGAACTTCGACGCCTCGACCTTCACGAACGGCGCGCCGACGAGACGCGCGAGTCGGCGCGCGATCTCGGTTTTGCCGACACCGGTCGGTCCAACGAGGATGATGTTATTGGGTGAGATCTCCTCGCGGATCGATTCGGGGGCGCGCTGCCGACGCCAGCGGTTCCTGAGCGCGATCGCCACTGCCTTCTTGGCGTCTGCCTGGCCGACGATGTAGCGATCCAGCTCCTCGACGATCTGCTTCGGCGTCAGTCCAGCCAGACGCTCGAGCGCCTGTTGCGTGCGTGGCGACGACATCAGCTCGGTTCCAGAACCGTAATGTTCGCGTTCGTGTAAACGCAGATCTCGGCGGCGATCTCGAGACCTTTGCGCACGATGTCGCGCGCGGAAAGATCGGTGTTCTCGAGTAGCGCGCGCGCGGCGGAAAGAGCGTAAGTGCCGCCGGAACCTATCGCGAGAATTCCATCATCGGGCTCGATGATGTCACCGGTGCCGGAGATGATGAATCCGTGCTCGCGATCCGTGACAGCGAGGAGGGCTTCGAGCCGTCGCAATACGCGGTCGCTGCGCCAGTCTTTCGCCAGCTCTACCGCCGCACGCGGGAGATTGCTCGGATATTTCTCGAGCTTCTCCTCGAATTTCTCGAACAGGGTAAACGCGTCAGCTGCCGCGCCGGCGAATCCCGCGAGCAGCTTGCCGCCACGCAGGGTACGAACTTTCAGTGCGTTAGACTTCATCACTGTCTGACCGACGGTGACCTGCCCGTCGCCACCGAGCGCTACCTGGCCGTCGCGACGCACGGCGAGTATGGTTGTCGAGCGTACGCGCTCGAGCTGACTCTTCATCGCTTCAAAATAACAGGCGCGGGCCGACGTGGCGCCTGAGCGCCGGCAATCCGCGCCCCCTTCTTGCATTCCAGAGTGCCATGAGGCTGGAACAATTCCCGATACTTCTCGGAGTTTTGGTCGCGCTGATCGGACTCACGATTCTTCTCGACGCCTGGCAGGCGGGCGGTATCTCCCCCCTTCGGGAGCGTCGACGCCGCACGCGCGCGGTGCCGCACAAGGCTGGGCAGACGCTCGTCGCGCTCGGCACGCTCTGCATGGCGGCGGCGCTGATCGGCCGGGATACCTGGCGCTGGGGCACGATCAGCGTGCTGGCGGGAAGCGCGCTACTGATCGTCGGCGCGACTATGAATCGCAAGTATCTGAAAGAGGTGCTGTTGTTTCGCGGCGCAGCTCGTCGCGGTGAAGGGGAAAAGAACTCGCGGCTGAATGAGACTCCACCAAAAACACGGATTCGATAGTCGGACGCGCCACTGGCATCCACGTCGCGATCCGGACGCCGCAGGCCCTAAGTGCCGCCGTACCATTCGTAACCCATGTCGCTCCAGTACCCGCCGTTCATCTTCGGCATGAACACGATCTTCGTCAAGTATTTGGTGTTCTTGTAACCGAGCTTGACCGGCGAGTACACGCGCGCAGGTGCGCCGTGCGCGGGCTCCAGCATTTTTCCATCGAGACCGTAGGCGACAACCGTCTGCTTGTGCATCGCGCTCTCCAGGTCCCAGCTCTCGTGATAGTCGTCGTCGAAGGACTGGAAATCGACGTAGTGCGCTTGGGGTGAGACGCGCACCAGCTTGGCGAGATCGCTGAACCGGCAGCCTGTCCACGTTTCGACGGCCGTCCAGCCCTCCACGCAATAGTGGTTGACGCGGTTTGACACCCGCGGCAGCCGCTGCAGATCTTCCAGCGTGAGCCGCATCGGATTCGCGACGAGACCGCTCACCTCCAGCGCCCACTTCCCTCGCACGCTTTCGTCCCACACCGGCACCGTGCGCGAGATGAAGTAGCTGGGCAGCTTGTTCCCGGCATCGTAAGCGCTTGCCCTGACTGCATCCATCGAGGTGTGACGAAAGAGCGCTCGCTCGACGACTCTGTTCTTCCGCTCCGCGTACCTGAGCAGCTTCTCCGCTGACTTTGGCCCACGGGAGTCGCACGCCGCCAGGAATGCCGCAGACACGATCCCACCCCACGCGAGAAACTCCCGCCGGTCTATTCCGCCGATCGACACGAAGCTTCGCCCCGTTCTCATGTGACCTCTGGGGGCGGCGTCGCCCGCGCACGGCGTGGAAAAAGATTGTAGAAAGGCCGCGCGTTGCGCGCTTCTGGCGAGAGTTTCTCGTCGTAGTTGCCGGTGATCATGGACGGAATCGAGTACGGGTCGACCGCGAAGATCATGAAGACGTGGATCACGCTCAGCACGACGATCGCGACCATCGAAATGAAGTGCCAGTAGCGCGCCCACACATATCCGCCCAGAAGGTTCGTGAGCAGCGCCAGCTGCACGGGCTTCCAGATCGCGATTCCGCTTATCACAGCCAACGCGCCGGCGACGGGCAGGAGGAAATACGCCGTCTTCTGCAGCGCGTTGTGCTTGCCCTGCCGCGGATGGTTCTTGTTGACGAAGAGGTAGAACCTGACCATCTGAACGCTGTCGCGGATGTCGCCCTTCCTGGGCACCAGGTCGCGCCATTCGCCATGCAGGTACACGAAAGCCAGATAGATCAATCCATTCACGACGAGCACCCACATCATCGCGAAATGCCAGTTCCGCGCGCCGCCGAGCCACCCGCCGAACGTGAGCCACGCCGGAATCGGCCTGTGCTCGAACGGGTAGCAGCAGAACAGCTCGCCCTTCCGCGCAAACGCCGGGTAGGCGTTGAAAATGCGGAGGCCGGAGCCGACCATGATGATGATCGCGACGGCGTTCACCCAATGGGTGACGCGGACGATCCAGTGGTGTCGCTTCTTTTCCAATCTCAAGCCCGAGGGTGAGCCTTCTGATACACCTGCTTTAGTCTCTCGACGCTCGTGTGCGTGTAGATCTGAGTGGTCGAGATCGAAGCGTGGCCGAGCAGCTCCTGCACCGCCCGTAGATCCGCACCCGCGTCGAGCAGATGAGTCGCAAAAGTGTGGCGGAGCGAGTGGGTAGACAATCCCGAGTTCTCGTCGATCTTGTCCAGAAACCCCTTCACGGCGTTCTGTATCGCGCGCACCGAGATGCGCTTGCCGCGATTGCTGAGGAAGAAAGCGGTTCTATCTCCGGCCGCTCCGATCGAGCGCAGCAGCTCGTCGCGCTTCGATTCGTAGTTTCTGAGCGCCAACTGCGCATGGTCGCCGACCGGGATGATTCGCTCCTTCCTTCCCTTCCCGCGCACCTTCACCTGCTGCGAGAGGAGATCGATGTCCATGCGATTGATGCCGCGCAGCTCCGACAGCCGCATCCCGGTGGAATAGAAAAGCTCCAGAATCGCGCAGTTCCGGACGTCGGAGACTTTTCCCTCCTTGGCCTTCAGCTCCGCCGATTGAAAGAGCAGCTCGATCTGCGCCCGGTCCAGATAACCCGGCAGATACTTGTCCTGCTTCGGAGTGCTCACGCCGCGCGCCGGATTCGCGTCGACCTGCTCGTTGCGGTGCAGGTACTTGTAGAAGCTGCGCACCGCCGAGAGACTGCGGGCGATCGACCGCTTGTTGAGCTTTTTGCGGGTGAGATGCGCCAGAAATCCACGGATTGCCAGGCGATCGAGCCCCTGCCACGACCACGCGCGGACGCCGTAGTAGGTTCCGAGAAATGTCACCAGCTCTTCCAGGTCGCGCCTGTACGCAATGAGCGTATTCGGGGAAACGTCTCGTTCCTTTTCCAGGTGCATCAGGAACTCTTCGACTCCGTAGGCTTCGCTCATGACGCGCGAGCCACCGCAGCACCCAGCACGGCATTCGCCTCGATCCAGGTCCGCATGTCCGCGAGCGCTCTCTCGGCGAACATCTCCCGCTTCCGCTTCTTGTCGCGAACTTTTTCGGGCAGATCATCGAGCAATCCGAAGTTCGCGTTCATCGGCTGAAAGTGCTTGGGGTCCGCCTCGTTCATGTAGCGGTAGAGCGCGCCGAGCATTGTCGTGGGCGGTGGAACGACCGGCTCATCGCCCGAAAGAATCCGCGCGAGGTTGATACCGGCCAGCAAACCCGTCGCGGAGCTCTCCGTATACCCCTCGACTCCAGTGATCTGCCCGGCGAAAAGGATTGTCGGGTCGTCGCGAGCGGAAAGGTGTGCGCTCAGCGCGGCGGGCGAGTTGAGATACGAATTCCGATGAATCGATCCGTAGCGAAGAAACTCGGCTTGCTCGAGCCCGGGAATCATCCGGACCACACGCTGCTGCTCGGGAATCCGCAGGCGTGTCTGGAATCCGACGAGGTTCCACATCCGGCCAGCACGATCCTCCTGGCGGAGCTGCACCACTGCGTGAGCTTCGCGGCCTGTGCGCGGATCGCGCAGTCCAACCGGTTTGAGCGGTCCAAAGCGAAGCGTGTCGCGTCCGCGCTGAGCCATCACCTCGACGGGCATGCAGCCCTCGAAGTACGGCACCTCATCGAACTCGTGACCGTGGTATTGGTCCGCCGAGATCAGTGCGTCGAGAAAAGCATCGTACTGTTCGCGCGACAGCGGACAATTCAGATAGGCGCCGCTCTCATCGGCCGCCTCCATGGTTTCCTTCCCGTAGCGCGAGCCCCGAAAGACGATCGAGTCGTCTACGGAGTCGCGTGCGACGATCGGCGCAATCGCGTCGTAGAACGCGAGCGCGCCAACGCCAAGCCGCGCACGAATTGCTTCCGCGAGCTTGTCGGAAGTGAGAGGACCAGTCGCAATGACCGCGGGCGAAGGTATGGTCGTGACTTCGTCGCGAACCACCGCAATGCGCCGCTCCCCGGAGATGCGCTCTGTCACGCCGCGGGAAAAAGCGTCGCGATCGACCGCCAGGGCGCTTCCGGCGGCTACTCGCGCGCTGTCAGCGGCTTCCAGGATCAGAGAGCCGAGCAACCG
This sequence comes from Gemmatimonadaceae bacterium, assembly GCA_035544855.1. GTDB lineage: Bacteria > Gemmatimonadota > Gemmatimonadetes > Gemmatimonadales > Gemmatimonadaceae > UBA4720. The sequence continues at coordinate 11,386 of DASZZU010000312.1, forward strand.
CATCTCGGCCTTGAGCAGACCGTGCGCGTTCGTGAGCTCTGTGCTCTTGAAGGTGTTCGAGCAAACCAGCTCGGCGAGTCCGTCCGTCTTGTGCGCGGGAGTCGTCGTGCCCGGGCGCATCTCGTGCAGCGCGACCTGGATCCCGCGAGTGGCCAGCTGCCAGGCGGCCTCCGAGCCGGCGAGGCCGCCGCCTACGACCGTTACGCCCTGCGTCACACCGCCACGGCTTCGGAGGTAGGCGCGACATCCCACTCGTTCGCGCACTTGATGCACCGCCTGTAATCACCGCGGGTCTTCGTGAACTTCGCCTCAGCGCCAACGTATCCACACTCCGGGCAAGTCTCCGCCACGGGCTTGTCCCACACCACGAAGTCACACTTGGGATAATTGGAGCAACCATAAAACGCCTTACCCCGTTTTTTTGAGCGGCGGACAGCGATGTCTCCGTTGTCCTTCGGACACTTCACTCCCGTAGGCATCGATCTGGTGCCGCGACACTTCGGAAACTTGCTGCAGCCGAGAAATTCTCCGGAGCGCCCGTGACGAATGACCATGGGGGCGCCGCATTCGTGGCAGATCTGGTCGGTCGGCTGCGCGGGCTTGCGATCACCACGCAATGGCCTGGTGTACTTGCAATCCTTCGGATGATTCTCGCACGCGAGAAAGGGTCCGAAGAATCCTCCGCGAGGGACGAGCTTTCCGCCGCATGTTGGGCATTTCTCGGTCGCGATCATGGAGAGATCGTGAGCTTCGCCGATCAGCGCTTCGATATCGGCACCCTTCACGGATTCCGCGAACGGCCCGTAGAAATCGCCGAGCATTTTGCGCCAGTTCACATCGCCTTCCTCGATTTTGTCGAGGTCGGTTTCCATGTGAGAAGTGAATTGGACGTTGAAGACGTCGGGGAAGCTCTTCACCATCACTCTCTCGACCTGCTCGCCGAGCTGCGTGGGGAAAAAGCGACGCTGCTCCAGTTGCGCATAGCGGCGGTCGACGAGCGTCGAGACGATTGAGGCGTACGTGGATGGACGACCGATGCCCAGCCGCTCCAGCTCCTTGACCAGACTCGCCTCCGAGTATCGCGGCGGCGGCTCGGTGAAGTGCTGCGATGGCGTGATCGCCCGGACCGGGATGTTCTCGCCCTTCTCGACCACGGGAAGTCCCTGTTCTTCCTCGAGTGCTTTCCCTTCCTCGGCTTCGCGCGATTCCTTGTACAGCCTCTGGTACCCGTCGAACTTGACGACGCTGCCGGTGGCCCTGAACAGGAAGCGGCCAAGGTCGAAATCCACCGTGGTGGTATCGAACACAGCCGGCGACATCTGGGACGCCATGAAGCGCTGCCAGATCAATTCGTACAGGCGATACTGATCTTCCTTCAGATACTTCCTGATGTGGTCCGGCCTCCGCGTCGGATCGGTGGGACGGATGGATTCGTGCGCGTCCTGTGCGTTCTTCGCCTTGCTGTCAGTGTAGAGGCGCGCAGCATCCGGTAAGTACTGCTGCCCATACATCATCTTGATGTAGTCGCGCGCCTGCTCTGCCGCGGACGCCGCCACCCGAGTCGAGTCGGTCCGCATGTACGTGATCAGGCCCACCGCGCCTTCCTCACCGATCTCAATACCTTCGTAGAGATCCTGAGCGAGACGCATCGTCCGCTTCGAGCCGAAACTCAGCTTCTTGGCCGCGTCCTGCTGGAGCGTGCTCGTTGTGAATGGCGGCGCCGGATTTTTCCGCCGCTCGCGACGCTTTACTTCCGTGACCTGGAACGTCTTCCGCGACTGGAGCGCGGAGAGAATCTCGTTGGCTTCGCGCTCGTTGTTGATGACGGGCTTCTTGCCGTCGAGCAGATGGAGCTTGGCGGTGAACTGCTGCTTGTCTTTTTCCAGCAGCGCTTCGACCGTCCAGTACTCGACCGGCTTGAACGCGCGGATTTCCCTCTCGCGCTCGACGAGAAGCCGAAGCGCCACGGTCTGCACGCGTCCGGCTGAAATCCCCTTCTTCACGGTTTTCCAGAGGACGGGGCTGGCCTTGTAGCCAACGAGACGGTCGAGAACGCGGCGCGCCTGCTGCGCATCGACCTTGCGTTCGTCGATCTCCCCCGCGTTGGCGATGGCCAGCTGCACCGCCTCGCGCGTGATCTCGTGAAAGAGAACGCGCCTGACCGGCGCCCCATTCTTCGACTTGATCTGCTGCGCCACATGCCACGCGATCGCTTCGCCCTCGCGATCAGGGTCTGTCGCGAGGAATATCTCGCGCGAATCCTTCGCCGCGCTCTTCAGCTCGGCGACCGTCTTCTCCTTACCCGGAATCGTCACGTACTCGGGCTCGAATCCGTTCTCGATGTCGATCCCCATCTTCTTTTGGGGAAGATCACGGACGTGACCGATCGTCGCGCGTACCCGGTACGCGCGGCCGAGATACTTGCCGATGGTCTTGGCCTTCGCCGGTGACTCGACGATGACGAGCGACGTCGAGCCAGGCGCGGCCGCTACGCCGTCGTCCTGTGCTTTGGACGCGGCTTTACGTGCCTTCGTCGGGCGGCTGGTCGCGTCGGCATTCTTTGTCGCGCGCTTCGCCGCGGTCTTTCTTTTAGTAGTCTTGGCTTTCGCCATCTCTAGTGTACCGTCGTGTTGTCGCCGCTTCCGGACGAGTCTTCCAGGCCAGTTCCCTCCAGCAATCCGCGCAGATCATCAAGCGCTATCCGTCCTTCGAACTGCATGAGAGCCCGCTCGATGATGTGCTCCAGCTCGAGACCGTTGATCGCGCCCGAGCCATTGAGCGAGAGCAGATGCCCCCACGCGTCGGGTGCGAAGCGCCCCCGCTCGTGCGGTCCCATTACCCGGAAAGTGGTCTGGCCTGGAATTCGTTCGTCCATGTTCGGCGTTTTGAGTTATTTGCCTGAGTTATTTGACAGTCGAGCCAAGCTCGACGACCTTCGTTATAAGCTGTTGTCTCACAAGCTTTTCTGTGTCGAGAACCACGTCAGCTGTCTCGTACAGGGCCCGCCTCTTCTCGTACAGCTCCCGGAGAGCAACCACCGGGTCCCTGCCCGTCAGCAGGGGTCTGGTCTCCACCCGGCGCAGTCTTCGAGCAACTGCCTCGGGTGACGCTCTAAGGTATATGATACGTCCAGCCGAGCGCAAAAGTTCGACTGAGCTCGTTTGCGTTATCCAACCTCCGCCGGGAGACAACACCATTCCTCCGCTAACGCTCAGCTCGTGCGTCAAGGCGAGCTCCAGAGCGCGAAAGTGCTTTTCCCCCTTCAGGCGAAAGATCTCACGCACCTGCATTCCGGATCTCCGCTCGATCTCCTGATCGAAGTCGAGAAATGATCTTCCCAGCCGGCGCGCCGCCGCTCTCCCAATCGTCGTCTTGCCCACTCCCGGAAGTCCGACGAGGATCAGATGCGGCGGCAGCGGCTTATCGTCCCTTTCTATCACTCAGGGACTGAATATAATTGTCGTAGTTGCGCCGAGTCTCTTTGAGAGAATCTCCACCAAACTTCTCGAGGAAGGCCTGGGCGACGATGAACGCTGTCATTGCTTCGGCGATGACTCCCATCGCCGGAACCGCCGTGACATCACTTCGTTC
>DASZZU010000313.1:0-3515 GCA_035544855.1 Gemmatimonadaceae bacterium
CCAAGCGCTGCAGGTCGGTTAGGGGAGACTCAATGCGGCCTTGCGGAGCTCGGAAACGGCATGAGCTGCCGCGAGGACCTCGTCGGGTACCTGGGTGAAAACTGGCGCTTTCGCCGCTTTGCGGCTCTTTGAACGCACCGCGGCGAGGGCCTCCTCCGCTCTGAAGGTGACGGAGTGTATCTGATTCGCGCTCGTGTACTCTATCGCCTCTGACAGAGCCTGTTCGGCTGCCTCGTACCGTCCGAATCGCTCCAGACCTTCCCCTAAGAAAAGGAGGAAATGGGACTTTAGCCAAGGTCCCATGGGGGCTCTGCGGAGTTCGGCAGCATAGCTGTCGAACGCGGGTTGCATTCCATCCTGGCTAGCCAGTTCCATCAAGTTGATGGTTGCCTGCCAGCGAACCCACTTCAATTGGGCGGTGTTCGCAAGAATGAGGTGCGAGTCTCGCGCGGCGTCGTTCATTCCGGCCTCGGAAAAAGCAACCGCGAGGTCTTCGAGAACGGTGTCTCGTGCGACGGGGTTTTGGGTAAGGTTTAAAGCTTCGTGCGCAAGTCTGACGGCCTCGGCGGGCTCACCTTTCCGTTGCGCGAGGGACGCGCGGCTGTGGAGAGCCATGCTCTGCATTTCGGGAAACTCCTGGTCCCGAGCCTGCACGATCACATCGTCCAGAATAGTCTCGGCCTGAGGGAGGTTGCCCTTAGCCAAGTATGTATTCGCTATTCCGATCTGCACGCCTAGCACGCCTGCGCGGTCCCCGAGGGTGTCGGCGACATATGCGGCCTGCGAGTACGCTCTAGCCGAAGTTCCCCAATCGCCGTTGCGGCGCGCGGCGCCGCCCACCGCAGTATTTGCTTCCACGGCGAGACGCGGATTGCGCTCCGGCTTGGCGAGCTTCGCCACGGTCGAGAAAACGTCGGTGGCAAGGCCCCAGCTGGCCTCGTAGTCGAGCGCGCGCCCATACCCCATGAGCGCTGCGCACACGGTGTCATCGACCTTGCTGCGGGTGGTGATCTCTTCGAGTACGCAGGTCAGCACGCCTCGAACCGCATCCCCTTCACTCATTTCCTCGATCGCCGTCCGCACGCTGTGTAGCTGTGCCCAATTCGCGGAACTGGTTGTAGATCCGGCCGGAGCGTACGAGTCCACGAGCCGCAGGACCGAGAGTCCGGCGAACACTGAACGCCAGGCGGCACTGTCCTCCCGCATGGAGCCAAGCGTATCGAAGTAAGCCTGATGCTGAATCATAGGGTCTATTAGGGGTCGATTGGACGGATTTAGGTGCCTCCAAAATGCACCTTTTATCCCTCTGGGGAAATGCCTGTTTCGTATCACCAGAGGGTCGTTTCCGTATCACCTGGCAGTGCGTTAACCCACCATATCGAGGGTTAACGCGCGAGGGGCAGGCGGTCCCTCAGGAGTCGCTCCACTGGGGGGATATACCAGTCGCCGAGGTCCGCCCACCAGGCATCCGGCCTCATCCAGCCAGTCCGGATTCGCCTGTGAAGGCCGATGACTGTCCTTGGCTCGTAGAGCCACACGGCTGGGGCATCCTCGTTGATTGTGACGTAGGCGAGGGTGAACTTCTCCCGCGCATGCGCAGCATCGGCCAAGAGAGCACTGTCGAGTTGGGCGTCGAAAGTCGGGTTTTCGTACGACCCGTAATTCACCCCGTCCTTGTTTGCTCCAGCTGTACTCCACGCCTGCCTAGTGCCGTCGGGACTTGCTCCGAGATGCCAGCTCGCCAGTGCTGCGTCGAAGCTACGCGCCTGCTGTCGGGCGATGAAAGCCGAGTTATCCATCTGCTCGATATCGACACGAATCCCCGCGCCCCGCAACTGCGCCTGGAGCAGCACCGCCAACCGCAGCCTGTTCATGCTCGATGTCGGCACCAGAAGATGGAAAGCGAGCTCGCGTCCATCCTTCGTTCTTATTCCCCGTGCATCGCGGCTTGACCACCCGAGAGAATCCAGAATAACGCGGCCACGGGCGGAGTCGAACGGAATCTGGGAGACTCGCGTGTCCGTGGTCGGAAATGCTCTCACAGTTGGACCGACTGCGACTAGACCCAGGGTATCGAGCACGCTCTTGACCAGAACGTTGCGGTTAATCGACATCGCGATCGCGCGACGGAGCGCTCGGTCCCCAAAGAGTGGATGTGGTTGGGCGTTGTTCGCGGGGTCGCGCAGATTGAACTGAATGAATGCGTAGTCGGTGCCCGGAAGGATTATCGCGCGAAGTTTCGGGTGGCGCCGCAGCTCCGGCAGATTCTCGGCGCGGAGCGCGTCGAAAAGATCGGCGTCACCGCTGAATAGTCTGGTGACAGCAGTCGTGAACTCGGGCGAGATGCTCCAGATCACGCGATCGAGCTTGGCGCGACCGCGATAGTTCGACGAGTCCGCGACGATCTCGACGGATGATCCTTTGTCCCACCGACGGAGCCGAAAGCGTCCCGTTCCGATCGGCGCAGGCGAAGACTCTCGAAGCCTCGCCACCTGGATTCTTTCCAGCTGATGCGCCGGAAGTATCAGCATCTGGGCGGCGGCGTCCAGAAACTGTGTCGGCAGTCGCTCGTGAAACCAGAAGACAGCCGTAAGCGAATCGCTCGCCGTAACGGAATCGATGTTTGTGAGCTCCGAGAGAAACGCGCCGCCAAGCGCGGGATTCTTGTTCAGGGCGAATGTGAATTGCACGTCGTGCGCGCTTACCGCCTTTCCATCGTGCCATCGCGCGCGCGGATTGACGTGAAACGCAAGCGAGAGCGAATCAGCTGACCACCGCCAGCCGTCGGTGAGCTGCCGACGAAAGCCTTTTTCGCCGCGTGTGTTCATCTCGGGACCAACGTCGGCCAGGTAGTCGTAGATCTGCTCCGCGATCTGTTTCGCCTGCGTCCTCGCAATGAGCGGCGGAAAGAGCGTGCCGGGATCGGCCGTCGTTGAGATGACGAGGGTTCCACCCGGCTCCCCCGTGGTCGTGTTGCGGGAATGCTCCGAGCATGCGGCGGTACACAGCGTGAGCAAAACAGCAGCAGCTTTTCTCATGGCGGACAAAGCTAGCGATGCGGGTTACGCATGGAAGTCGTTAAATCCCTTAGTGATAGAAAACAGACAGTCGGTGATATAGAATCGCCATTGTCCATATTGCGCATCGGTGGAAACGTTAATGATACATGAGAGAAGCGGCTACGAAGCCAACGGGCGCGATGCCCACCTTTCAGGTGGCACATCTGCGACGCGACGGCCAGGACGTGATCATCGTTCCGGTCGATCGTTCGTTCGGCAAGCGGTCGCCTGCCGAGCAGGCGCGGATACAGGAAGCATTTCAGCGAAGCGCCGCGGCGGCGGATATGCCCGGCGTTGTAGTGCCAGTCTGGGAAGACACCTCCGGCAGAATGGCCTTTCGCGCTCCCCCACCCTGGCACGAGTTCTTCAAGAGCATAGACATGGTCTATGTCGCCACGGCGCTGAATCGAAGCCTGAGTCTCGAGTAGCGGTTGCTCCCGCGCGTCTCTCACGGAG